>QCDN01000004.1 GCA_003280885.1 Prochlorococcus sp. AG-355-J04
TTAAGAAGAAATCAGGCAATTAGAGAAATGGTTAGAGAAAACCATCTTACGGCAACTGACTTTATATATCCATTATTTATTCATGAAAAAGATTTTAAAGAAAACATTTCAGCAATGCCCGGAACTTATAGATGGGATATTAATGGCTTAATAAAGGAGGTTACTCGGGCATGGGAATTGGGAATAAGGTGTGTGGTTCTTTTCCCAAAAATTGATGATAGCTTAAAGACTGAAGATGGAGCAGAATGTTTTAATGAAGATGGTTTAATACCTAAAGCTATTCGAATATTAAAAAAAGAGATTCCAGAAATGGCAATAATGACAGATGTTGCCTTGGACCCATACTCTTGTGATGGTCATGATGGATTAGTTGATGAAACTGGCAAAATATTGAATGATGAAACAATCGAAATTTTAAAAAAACAAGCTTTAACACAAGCAAGAGCTGGAGCAGATTTTATTGGCCCTAGTGACATGATGGATGGGAGAGTTGGAGCAATCAGAGCTGCTCTTGATAGTCAAGGATTTAGTGATGTAGGTATTATTAGTTACACAGCAAAATATTCATCTGCTTATTATGGCCCATTTAGAACTGCTTTAAATTCGGCTCCTAGAGAAAATAGTAAGAAAATAATTCCAGACAATAAGTCTACATATCAAATGGACCCTGCCAATTCAAAAGAGGCTTTAATTGAATCTGCATTGGATCAGTATGAAGGAGCTGATATTTTGATGGTAAAACCAGGAATTTCATACTTGGATATTGTTTATAGATTAAGCACTTTTTCAAATAAACCAATAGCAGCATATAACGTTAGTGGGGAGTATTCCATGGTGAAGTCTGCTGCTATGAAGAACTGGATTAACGAAAAAGATATTGTTTTAGAAACATTACTTAGTTTTAAAAGAGCAGGAGCAAAATTAATACTCACTTATCATGCTTGTGATGCATCTCAATGGTTGCAGGATACTTAAAAACTCATTATTAACAAAAATTTGGTTTATTCTTAGATAAGTAATAAAAAACTGCTTTGTTTTGAATTTTTCACAAGGGGTAAATAGGATTGGTCACATTGCACTTAGAGTAGAGAATCTCGAAAGGGCGAAATCTTTTTATATTAAGCTGGGTATGAATTTGGTTTGGGATGATAAAGATTGGTCTTATTTAGAGGCTGGCAAAGGGAAAGATGGACTTGCCTTGTTAGGCCCTAGCTACAAAGCTGCCGGACCTCACTTTGCTTTTCATTTTGAAAATAAAAAAGAAGTGGAAAATATTCAAAATGATTTAAAAAATTCTGGTGTAAAAGTTGGTCCTTTACATGAGCATAGAGATGGAACAGCATCATTTTATATGAGGGATACTGAAGGAAACTGGCTTGAGATGCTTTATGTTCCTCCTGAAGGGATTCAATCGAATGTTTGATTCTTTTTTTGTATGCAAGAGAAAAGTTATTCTAAAAAATCATATTCAGATAACACCTTAGAAGAAGAATCTCTAAACCTTTTAGAGTGGGATTCATTAAAAACGCATTTATCTTCATTCGCCTCGACGGAAATGGGTAAACGATCAATTTTAAGTTTTGTTATTCCTTCAGAATACGGGGCATCTAAAAGACTTTTGAATGAAACTGTTGAAATTAATGAGCTAGAAAAAAATTTAGATAAATCAATTAGTTTTTCTGGTGTTTTTGATATTAGTAGAAATATTGAAATTTGTTCCAAGGGAGGGGTAATTTCATCTTCTGAATTGTTAGAAATAGCGAAAACAATTGCTGCAGCAAGAAATTTAAAAAAAATCTTTTTAGATTTTGAACAAAGGCCTTATATTTCATCATTTACAAAAAATTTAATTGACCATCAGAATATTGAAACGATTTTTAAAAAAGGCATTGAATCGAATGGAAGAATTTCAGACAATGCTAGTAATGAACTATCTATTCTTAGAAAAGAATTTTTAGCTAAGAAACTTGAAAGAAAAATATTAGTTGAGAAATTTATTCAAAAGAATTTAGCTTATTTGCAAGATACTACTATTGGAGATCGATATGGAAGGCCTGTTTTAGCAGTGAAAGTTAATTATGTAGATAAATTTAAAGGCATAATTCATGATTCTTCATCTTCAGGAAATACAGTATATTTTGAGCCTGAAAGTGTAGTAACTAAAGGTAATAAGATTGCTTCTTTAGAGGCTAGGATCACAGCAGAAGAATTTAAATTACTTAAGAAATGGTCCCAGGTTGTTAGTCATAATTCAGAAAATCTTATTGAAATGGCATCTATTTTATTGAGATTAGAAAATTCCCTAACTCGTTCAAGATATTCGAAATGGATTGGAGGCAAAACTCCTACGTTTGAGAAAAGTCCTATTATCTCTTTAATTGGTTTTTCTCATCCGTTATTGATTTGGGAACATAAGAAAAAAGGAGCCCCTCGACCAGTAGCTGTCGATTTTTATATAAATAGAAATATTAAGGTTGTAGCTATTACAGGTCCAAATACTGGAGGTAAAACAGCAGCTTTAAAAGGTTTGGGTTTGTCTTTGCTTATGGCTAGAGCAGGATTATTGATACCTTCAACTAATAATCCTATTATCCCTTTTTGTCCAAATATATATGTGGATATAGGAGATAATCAATCATTAGAAGAAAATTTATCTACCTTCAGTGGGCATATATCTCGCATAAAAGAGATATTAGATTCACTTGATTATAAGAAAGGATTATCAGTTGTTTTGCTAGATGAGATTGGATCTGGCACAGATCCTCTTGAAGGAAGTGCTCTTGCGATGGCTTTATTAAAAGAATTTGCAAATAAATCTGATATCACTTTTGCAACTACACATTATGGAGATATTAAGGCTTTAAAATATAGCGACTCAAGATTTGAAAACGTATCAGTTGCCTTTGATGAGGATTCTTTGAAGCCAAAATATATACTCAACTGGGGTATTCCTGGGAGAAGTAATGCTTTGTCAATTTCAAAGAGAATTGGTCTCGATGAAAGCATACTCAATGAAGCTTCAAATTATCTAAAGCCAAAAGAAGTTGACAATATTAACCGTATTATTAAAGGACTTGAGGAAGAGAAGATTAAACAACAAAATTCTGCAGAAGCTGCTGCAGAATTGATTGCAAGGACTGAAATATTACATGATGAACTGAAGAGAAATTATGAATATCAAAAAATAAATGCTGAAAAAATCCAGGAAATTGAAAGGTCTAAATTATCAAAACATATTGTATCCGCTAAAAAAGAGGTGATAAATTTGATTAAAAAATTAAGAGATAAAAATGTTAATGGAGAGGATACGAGAATTATTGGAAAAAGATTAAAGGAAATTGAAACGGAACATTTAACCCAAAAAAAATCTGAAAAGTCAATATCATGGAACCCTCAGGTAGGTGATTTTGTAAAAATTAAAAGTCTAAATAGTACGGGACAAATTGTAGATTTAGATAAAAAAGGTGGTTTTTATGAAATTAAATGTGGTTCATTCAGAAGCACATTATCTGTAAATGACTTTGAAGGTATTAATGGAGAAAAGCCTAATTTCAAAAGGTCAAAAATTGAGATCAAATCTATAAGAGAAGATTTTTCTTTTTCTAAAATTAGAACGAGTAAAAATACAATTGACGTAAGAGGGTTAAGAGTTCATGAAGCCCAAATAATTATTGAGGAGAAAATAAGAAAATTTCATGGACCGCTATGGATTGTTCATGGAATTGGCACAGGAAAATTAAAAAAAGGACTAAGAAATTGGTTATCAGGTTTAAATTATGTTGATAAGATTGAAGATGCAGCTAATAACGAGGGTGGCCCTGGTTGCAGTATTGCGTGGATAAAATAAAATTTAAAATACTTAGAAAACAACTGAATAAGCGTAATTAAGTGCAATTTATTGATCAAGCCAACATTATTCTTAAAGCTGGAAAAGGTGGAAATGGAATAGTTTCATTTAGAAGAGAAAAATTCGTTCCTGCTGGAGGACCTTCGGGGGGAAATGGTGGAAGAGGGGGTTCAGTTATTTTGATGGCTGATAGTAATCTTCAAACATTATTAGATTTCAAATTCAAACGTGAAATAATTGCTGAAGATGGATGCAAAGGAGGTCCTAATAAGAGATCAGGAGCTTCAGGTGAGGATACAATCCTTAAAGTACCCTGCGGTACAGAAATAAGGGATATTAAAACCGGTATTATTTTAGGAGACTTAACTAAAGATAAACAGGATTTAACTATTGCCATTGGAGGAAGAGGTGGACATGGTAATGCTTACTATTTAAGTAATCAAAATAGAGCTCCAGAATCATTCACTGAAGGAAAAGATGGTGAGATATGGGAGGTTCAATTAGAACTAAAACTTCTTGCAGAGGTTGGTATTATAGGCCTTCCAAATGCTGGGAAAAGTACCTTGATTTCTGTTGTGTCATCTGCCCGTCCAAAAATCGCAAATTATCCTTTCACAACTCTAATACCTAACTTAGGTGTAGTAAGAAAAATGGATGGGAATGGTTGCCTTTTTGCGGATATTCCTGGATTAATATCAGGGGCAGCTGATGGAGTAGGTTTAGGCCATGATTTTTTAAGGCACATCCAAAGAACGAAGATACTTGTTCACTTAATTGATGCAATATCAGAAAATCCTTTACATGATTTTGAGATTATTGAGCAGGAATTAAAAAAATATGGAAAAGGACTTTTAGATAAAGAGAGGATAATAGTATTGAATAAAATGGAGCTTGTAGATGATGATTATTTGAAAATAATTAAAAAAAAGTTAGAAGATTTATCTCAAAAGAAAGTTTTAGTTATTTCTTCATCTTTAAAAAAAGGTTTATCTTCACTGCTTTCTGAAGTATGGAAAAGGATCTAACTTGAATTTAAAATTTTTTTGTAAAAAAACACTTGATTTAATAATGAAAATTAGTCATAAATAAGATACTTCTTTCAACACAATATGAATTTCTATACTTGCTTTGATCAACAAGGAAAAATAATAGCTAGATGTCAAACCATTCAAGATATTGAGGTTTTGAAGAAAATGGGAAGACCAATTGTAGAAGTCAAGGAAATGAAAAATGAAGAGTCTGTTGTATGTTCACTTACAGGAAGTCCATCCGACTTTAATAGAGATTACTAATAAAATTAATAAATAAAAAAAAGGGCTTTTAGAGCCCTTTTTTATTGAGAATTATCTATCAAAAGAAAAATTAATCATCATAAACAAGACATTCTGGTTCATCCGGGTTGGCATCGCAGAATAGTTCCAAAGCATTAGGATCATGTTTATCCTCTGGATGATGATCCTTATATTCTTCGAGTTCTTTTAGCTCTTCAGTTAAATGTCTGACCTTTGGAAGATTGCCCTCTGCTTTTGCAGATTCGATTTCCGATTGATCTTTTTGGATGTGTTCGTCAATGGATTTCATTTTAAGCTTTTCGTACTTTAGTAGACATACATAACATAGTTAATTTCTATTAAAAATGCATTATCTATGAACTAAATAAGTGTTCATTACAACATCATTTTTTTTTGAAATTGATTTTTGTATTTTTTAGGTCTCTACTTTCATTATTTCTTTTAGCGATGGTAAAACTGGGATAAGTTGATTTGGGTTTAAAGGGAATAAAGCTTTGTAGTAATCTTTTTTCCACTCAGTGTCGAGGCATGTCCTATTTACGTTAGATAATTTAAAGAATTTTAATCTCCATTCAATAATCTTTTCGAAACTTGATAGTTCTTGTTCAGTACATTTGAAAAGTTTGCTATATATCAATTCCCATCTTATAAGCGTTGGAAAAAGGTAAATATCTGCGTAGGTTAACTCTTCTCCAAATATCCAGTCCCCTTTGTTTTTCTGTAGAAAATTTTCAACTTCATTTATAGCTGCGAAAAGATTTTGACTTGCATTTTCGTAAGCTGACTGGTTTCTGGCGAAACCACATTTATATACGCCATCATTAATGCTGTTATTAATTAAATCTAAAAATTTTTGATTACAGTCTTTAATAGTTAATATCTGAATTTTTGATTGAATTTTTATTGAATTGAGTAGTCTTATAATCTGTGAACTTTCATTAGACAAAATATTTACTTCATCTTTTACAAAACTAATTAAAAGAGGTAATGTCGCTCTAAAAATAATCTTTTTATTAGCTTTTTTGTAAAGGTCTGAAAGTCTCATGTAATCCTTAAACTTTCTATTGAAAATCCATTCGCCATGCTCAAGATCTGCTTTTAAAAAAATAATTTTAACTTTATTAGATAAATGTTTTATTTCGTGGACGAGTAAAGTTCTTTGACACCATGGACAAGAATTCCCTACCAATAAATAAATTTGTCCATTCTCATTATTAATATCGTATTCACTATCAATTGTTATACCTTTAGGCCTTTTATAGTTACCATGTATATCTGATGGTGCGAAGCCATTCATTAATTGGGTCCAAAACCAAAACCAGAATTTTCTGGTGGATTTTATAAGGTATTTATTTTGCATAAAATTTTATTTTTAATGAAAAAATGACTGTTCAAAGAATACTTATTGTTTCAGGCACTCATGGGAATGAAATTAATCCTGTTTGGGCGGTTAAGAAATTTAATAGTGAGGAAAATAGTTTAAATCATGGTATCGAGTATGAGTACATCATAGGAAATCCTGTTGCCTATGAAAAAGGTTACAGATATATAGATGAAGATTTAAATAGATCTTTCAAAGAAATTAAAAATCATGATCAAGACAATAATAGTGTTTATGAAATTAATAGAGCTAATTTTTTAGTCGATCAATTTGGAATTCATGGATCTAAGCCGTGTCAAATTGCAATTGATTTGCATACTACTACTGCAAATATGGGAACAAGCATTGTTTTGTATGGGAGGAGATACAAAGATTTTTGTTTAGCTGCATTACTACAGAACAAATTTGGATTGCCTATTTATTTGCACGAAAAAGACAAAGCCCAAACAGGCTTTCTTGTAGAAGCTTGGCCATGTGGTTTAGTTATTGAAATAGGAGCTGTCGCACAAAATTTTTATGACCTAAAAATCATAGATAGATTCTCTCTAATAATTAGTTCCCTAAGGGAAGAAATAGATAAATTAAAAAATAACCTTATAGAACTGCCAAAGGAATTAGTTGTTCATGTTCATCAAGGGAGTATAGATTATCCAAGAGATGAAAAAGGAGATATTGATGGCCTAATTCATCCTGAGAGAATAAACCAAGATTGGAAAATGATTAAAAAAGGAGATCCATTATTCCTGGATAGCCAAGGAATAATTCACAAATATGACGGAGACCAATTGATTTGGCCTGTTTTTATTGGAGAAGTCGCTTATAAGGAAAAAAAAATTGCCATGAGCTACACAAAAAAAGAAGTGATTTGTTCCAAAAAACAATGGGTTCAAGAGTTTGAAAGTCTTTAAAATTAAGAAACAAGAACAATAAATAACTGAAAACTAATAAGGATTTTTTATTTAATAGATAAGTTTATTTAATATTTAATACTTTTTTTTATTTTGCTAATTCTTAAATCTTAAAAACCTAAATTCTTTCACTCCAATAAATAACAGCTCCAAAAGCCTCTAATTGCAGTCTTCTATGCTTAGCCTCTCTTAAGGAAACTACCTCTCTCGATCTTTTTCCGTTAAGAAGCCATTCGATTATTACCAAGTTGAATCCTCAATAACAAAGAAAATCTTAAGACATGGAAGTTCTTTTCTTATATTTTCCAAAGAATAAGTTTACTTAAAGAAAAAATATTTACACATTTTTAGCGATTTTGGTCTAAAATCTTCGAAGCGGATTAATTTTCCGTTTTTATTTACACGTCTCACTTTAGAGACATACTTTACGAACTCATGACAACTATTCAGCAGCAGCGTTCTTCGCTGTTAAAAGGTTGGCCACAGTTTTGTGAGTGGGTAACATCAACTAACAACAGAATTTATGTTGGTTGGTTTGGCGTCTTAATGATCCCATGCCTACTTACAGCAGCGGCTTGCTTCATCGTTGCATTCATCGCAGCACCTCCAGTAGACATCGACGGAATTAGAGAGCCAGTTGCTGGTTCATTCCTATATGGAAACAACATCATCTCAGGTGCAGTTGTTCCTTCATCTAACGCTATTGGTCTACACTTCTACCCAATTTGGGAAGCAGCTACTGTAGATGAGTGGTTATACAACGGTGGTCCTTACCAGCTTGTAATTTTCCACTTCCTAATCGGTATCTCAGCATACATGGGAAGACAGTGGGAGCTTTCATACCGTCTAGGTATGCGTCCATGGATCTGTGTTGCATACTCTGCACCAGTTTCAGCAGCTTTCGCAGTATTCCTTGTATACCCATTCGGTCAAGGTTCATTCTCTGACGGAATGCCTCTAGGTATCTCTGGAACATTCAACTTCATGTTTGTTTTCCAGGCAGAGCACAACATTCTTATGCACCCATTCCATATGGCTGGTGTTGCTGGTATGTTCGGAGGATCTTTATTCTCAGCTATGCATGGTTCACTTGTTACTTCATCTCTAATCAGAGAAACAACTGAGACAGAGTCTCAGAACTATGGTTACAAGTTCGGACAAGAAGAGGAAACATATAACATCGTTGCAGCTCATGGCTACTTCGGTCGTTTGATCTTCCAATATGCAAGTTTCAACAACAGCAGAAGTCTTCACTTCTTCCTAGCTGTATTCCCAGTTGTTTGTGTATGGTTAACTTCAATGGGTATCTGCACAATGGCATTCAACCTTAACGGTTTCAACTTCAACCAGTCAGTTGTTGATGCAAACGGTAAGATTGTTCCTACATGGGGTGACGTTCTTAACAGAGCAAACCTAGGTATGGAAGTAATGCACGAGCGTAACGCTCACAACTTCCCACTTGATCTAGCAGCAGCTGAGTCTACAACAGTAGCTCTTTCAGCTCCAGCTATCGGTTAAGCTTAAAGTTCTTAAATTTCAAGTCCCCTTTTAGGGGGCTTTTTTTTGTTTAATTTTCAATTGGTTTCATATAATGTTTATATATAGATAAAACATTTGATATTTCTATGAGTAGTAGTTTTGGAAAAATTTTTCGTGTTAGTACTTTTGGAGAATCACATGGTGGTGCAGTAGGAGTTATCCTTGATGGATGTCCCCCTAAGTTAAAAGTAGATATAAATCTGATACAAAATGATTTAGATAGGCGCAGACCTGGCCAAAGTGACATTACAACACCCCGAAATGAAGAAGATAAAATTGAAATATTAAGTGGGATAAAGGAAGGGTTAACACTTGGAACTCCAATAGCTATGTTGGTAAGAAACAAAGATCAAAGACCAGGCGATTATAATAATTTGGAGCAGGTATTTAGACCCTCTCATGCAGATGGTACATATCATCTGAAATATGGAATTCAGGCAAGTTCTGGCGGTGGAAGAGCCTCTGCTAGAGAAACAATTGGAAGAGTTGCTGCTGGTGCTGTAGCGAAACAATTATTAAAAACCTTCTGTAAAACTGAAATACTATCTTGGGTAAAGCGTATACATGATATTGATTCTGATATAAATAAAGAGAAGATTTCTCTAAAAAAAATAGACTCTAATATTGTTAGATGTCCTGATGAAAAAGTATCAGCAGAAATGATAGAGAGGATTAAGGAATTAAAGCGTCAAGGAGACTCTTGCGGCGGTGTTATTGAATGTCTAGTAAGAAATGTTCCCTCTGGTCTTGGAATGCCTGTTTTTGATAAATTAGAAGCTGATTTAGCAAAGGCTTTGATGTCTTTGCCCGCTACGAAAGGCTTTGAAATAGGTTCAGGTTTCTCTGGAACTTATTTAAAAGGAAGCGAACATAATGATTCGTTCATTAAGTCTGATGATTCTAGTAAGTTAAGAACAACATCTAACAATTCAGGAGGTATACAGGGAGGAATAAGTAATGGTGAAAATATTGAGATGAAGATAGCTTTTAAACCTACAGCAACCATCGGGAAAGAACAGAAAACAGTGAATGCTGAAGGTAAAGAGGTACTGATGAAAGCAAAAGGGAGACATGATCCGTGCGTTCTACCAAGAGCAGTTCCTATGGTTGATGCTATGGTCGCTTTAGTACTTGCTGATCATTTGCTTCTAAATCATGCCCAATGTGAATTAATAAAAAAGTAGTTGTTTTGTTGAATAAATATATTCATCCTTAACTCAACTATTTTTGAGCCATTCAAATATTTTTGGATCAAATTTTTTATTTATGATAGCTTTATCTCCAATTACGACTGATTTATACCCTAAAGATTTACAAGTTTTTAAATCATTGATTGATAGTCCTCCAGCAGCGATGAAATCAATATTTTTATAGTTGAGTATATCTATCGAACTATCTTTACTTTTTATTGGGTAAATTTTGATGATGTTGCAATTTAAATTTATCGCTTCCTTAAAATCCTTTAAATTATTAATTCCTGGAATTAATAAATAATTCTTTGACTGAGCATAATTGAAAAGATCTTTATCCCAAAATTTCATCATCGAAAAATTTAATCCAATTTTTAAAGAATCCTCTATTGATTGCTTATTAACTATGGAGGCAGAGCCTAAATTAATTCTTGGATATTTAATTTTGATATCGGAAACAAAATCTGACCAATTTTCGTTGTTTGACCAACTTATTTCAATATTCTTTAATCCTAATTTTACTAAGCTTTCTAATTCTTCAAAAAATGAATTTCTTATAGAGGTATTTGAGTAAATATTATCTTCTGGTTTTATAAGTAAAAAAAAAGACTCTGTTTTCAGAAACTCCGAAAAAGAATCTTCTTTATTATTCATTAAAAATTTAAACTTTCGCCATTAAATATAGTTTGCGACTTTTACTTCTGATCGATTAAGCAAATCTTGAATATCTTCGGTGTCTATAGTTTCTCTTTCAATTAGCATTTGAGCCATTTCGTCTAGAACAATTCTATTATCTGATAAAACTTTTGTAGCTCTCTTATATGCAACATCAACAAGTTCTGAAACCTCTACATCAATTGTTGCGGCTGTGTCTTCAGAGAAGTCTCTTGTAGAACTCATATCTCTTCCTAGAAACATACCACCTTGTGATTGCCCTAGAGCGACTGGACCTATTTTGTCACTCATACCAAATTTAGTGATCATTTGTCTTGCTACGTTGGCAACCTGTTGTAAATCATTTGAAGCTCCGGTTGTTACCTCTTCTTCGCCATAGACTATTTCTTCAGCAACTCTTCCACCAAGAGCTACGGCCATTTGATTTTGAAGATAAGAACGAGAGTAAAGCCCAGATTCCATCCTTTCTTCACTTGGAGTGAAGAAAGTTAAACCTCCAGCTTGACCTCTTGGAATTATTGAAACTTTTGCTACGGGATCATAATCAGGCATTAATGCTCCAACAAGTGCATGACCAGCTTCGTGATAAGCAACTAATTCTTTTTTCTTATCACTGATGACTCTATCTTTCTTTTCTGGACCAGCCATAACTCTTTCAATGGCATCACCGACTTCATCATTACTTACTTTATCTAAATCTTTTCTAGCAGCTAGTATTGCTGCTTCATTTAAAAGATTAGCTAAATCTGCACCTGTAAATCCTGGTGTTCTTCTAGCAACTTTATCTAAATCAACGTCTTTTGAAAGGGTTTTATCTTTTGCATGAACATTTAATATCTGTAATCTTCCAGCGTAATCTGGTCTATCTACTGTAACCTGTCTATCAAATCTTCCAGGACGCATTAAAGCTGAATCTAAGACGTCAGGTCTGTTAGTGGCAGCTACAATTATTATTCCTGAATTACCTTCGAAACCATCCATTTCGGTTAGGAGTTGATTTAATGTTTGTTCTCTTTCATCATTTCCTCCGCCCATACCAGCACCTCTTTGTCTTCCAACTGCATCTATTTCGTCAATAAATACAATGCAAGGAGCATTCTTTTTAGCCTGTTCAAAAAGGTCTCTAACTCTACTAGCCCCAACTCCTACAAACATCTCAACAAATTCTGAACCTGATATTGAGAAAAAAGGTACACCTGCTTCTCCAGCTACTGCTTTGGCTAACAATGTTTTTCCCGTACCAGGAGGGCCAACAAGAAGAACTCCTTTTGGAATTTTTGCTCCGACTGCAGTAAATCTATCTGGGCTCTTAAGAAAATCTACAACTTCTGTGAGTTCTAATTTTGCACCTTCAACACCAGCAACATCTGAAAAAGTTACTTGTGTAGATGGTTCCATTTGCAGTCTAGCTTTGCTTTTGCCAAAACTCATAGCAGGATTACCACCTCCAGCATTACCACTTTGGGATCTTCTGAAAAGAAAAAATAGGCCTCCAATCAAAAGTACTGGGAAAATTAAGCTACTTACAGCCTGTTGCCATGGATTGGCTAATTTTGTAGGAGTTACAGCTATATCTACATTATTTTCAGTCAGTATTTTTAATAAATCTTTGTCAGGAGCTAAATTGACCTCAGATCTGCTTCCATCATTTTCAACAACTTGAGCTGTGGCATTATCTGGAGATATTAAGACTCTACTGATTTCTTTATCTTGTACAGCCTCTATAAAATCACTATATCTTAAGGTCTTTGTAGAACTTTCAGTACTAGGTTTATCAAAAACTGAAGTACCAATGAAAATTACAGTAATAACAGCTAGGACATAAAGTCCTACGTTTCTCCAACGTTTGTTCACGATAAAAAATCTTTAATAAATCTATAATACTAATAATAAAACATTATTAAGAGCGTCTTAGAACATCTACTACACTTTTGAATGCAAACCATTCAGGAATTGGTTCGCCATTCCTTAATTTCTTTCTAAATTCAGTACCACTAAGTTTCATGATTTCATAATTAAATTCCTTAGCTTCTTCTGCTGTTATATATCCTTTTTCCTTCGTATAAACTAAATTTTTTGAAGGAACAGTTTGCATCATTAATTCATCTGCACACTTATTCGCAAAATCTTGAGCGTCATATGGGCCATAAAAATCTTCACCAGTTGATGATGACTTACAACCAGCCATATCTCTACCAATAATAAAATGCGTGCAGCCATAATTTCTTCTGATTATCATATGTTGAAGAGCTTCTCTTGGCCCTGCCATATGCATTGAATAAGGTAAAAAAGCCCATTTTATTCTTTGATCAGATATTTCCTCTTCTAATTCTTTATAAGTCAAATATCTAACTTTTCCAGGGATATCATCTTGTTGAGTGGGCCCACAAGTTGGATGAACTAAAACAACTGAGTTAGAGGAGACATTATCTGAGAGTAGGGCATTAGTAAATAATTCATAATGTGCTCTATGAATTGGATTTCTGCATTGAAATGCAACTACATCATGATTTGATGGCAGTTTAGATCTAACTTCTTCTGGGGTTTTGCAGGGGAATTCTCTAATTGGTAGTTCGAAACCATAAACTCTTCCTCCTATATAAAATCTCCCTCTCTCGTTAAAAATCATCTTAACAGCAGGATGATCTAAAGAATTAGTACCATAACAAAGTTCAGCTTCTAAGGATTTATCAGGCTCCCATTTAGAGCTAACTTCTAAAACTGCTATTTTTTGTTTTTTATAAGTAAGCAATATTGTCTCTCCAGCTTTTACTTTTTCATTATTTGAATCAAATACAATAGGCAAGCCAAAAAGCAACCCATTTGTATCTCTATTATTTTTAATTACCGAATTGTAGTTATTTTCATCCATAAAACCTTCCAATGGAGAAAAAGCTCCAACCATCAAAAGTTCTACATCGCATGCATTTCTCTCACTACATTCAAACTTGTAAGTGGCTTTAGAGATAAGATCATTTTTAAGGTTTTTATCTTTGATAATTAAATTTTTTAGTTCCCCTCCATAAGGCGGAATTAGGCCATTAGTATCTGTTTTAGTTTTTTGTTGTAATTCCATTTTTTAAATTGATAAAGAAAAATTTTGAAAAAAAAAGAGGGGTTTAACCCCCTTTTTCTCTTAAGTAGGATTTATGCCTTTCTTCCGTAAAGCTCCCCAATTATTTTTACATCAAGTGGATCCTTTGAACCCATATCTGTATCTGAAGGTTGGATAGCTTCAAAAGTACCAGCAAATTCGTCTGTGTCAGAATCTACATTGTTGATTGAAAGAGTAATAACACCAGTACCGTTTACATCAACTTTAATATTTTCTTTCGCAAGTTCTTCATCATCTCCTCCTAATGCAACTAAACCTTGAGCATATTCAACACCAGTATTTTTAGCTCTTGCCTTAGGATCTAGAAAATCACCAGTTCTGTAGTTAGGTGTAAATGTTGAACCACTAACCTCAGTACCTGGCTCAAAAGATGAAGGTAAATCAGCTGTAAGATCTTTTGCTGAGAATGCAAATGGCACTTCTAGACCACCAGGAGTTAATACAGTAATTAGTTGAAAATCAATACCACCTTTTTCGGTGAAAGTTCCTGAATCTATATCTCCATAAACTTCTGTCACTGTGGTGTTATTTCTAGGACTAATAATTTTTGTAGAAACAAATTCTGCAGCTTTTCGTTTTGTCCCAGGCACTTTTACATAAACTTCTGTTGGATGCATGCATATTCCTTTAAGGCTATCTCCATTCCCTAGAGATATTGATCCGACAAGAGATGAGTCTAATGAAGGACAATCATTAGCTTTTCCTGTGTTAACAACATCTGTGAATTGTGCATTTCCTCTTTCAGAAAAAGCAAATGTTTTAACAGGTACGAAAGCAAAAGTTATACAAATTGAAATAACAAAAGCTAAGAAAGAACGAATTCTCATAATTAAAGTTGCAGTAAAGTTCTGTGACGATAGATTAAAGGTCATCTAATAAGTTCAGTACGGATATTACAAGGGAAAGGACCATAAAAGACAGGACTTTTAAATCCTCGAAACAACCCGTAGCTTTTTAGATTTTTAAAAAACTGGAATTATTTTAAGCTATCACATTATTTTTAATGATGAAGATTACAAAAAAATACAAATTAAAAAATTTTTTTTATTTTTTTAATGAAATAATTTGGGATATTAATTTATTTGCTAAATCAATTTTTGATGTTTTGTTAATGTAGTGTTCCATATTGTTCGTATCGAACAGCCAACCTTCATTTTGTGCCAAATAGCCAAATCCTTGGCCTTCAAGATCAATTGGATTTGCGAAAAGATAATCACAACCTTTTTGAATAATCTTTTCTTTAATTGTTATTCGTGCTTCTTCGATAGATCCTGTAAAAGCACAAAAGCCTACAAAAACTTGGTTATCTTTTTTAGATTTACTAATTGTTTTTAAAATATCTGGGACTAGCTCAAAGTTTTCATTTAAATGAGCATTAATTTTGTTTTTTGGAATTTTTGTTGAAGTATATGAGGTTATCTTGAAATCAGATACTGCTGCATTCATGAAAAAATAATCGCAATTTGATATTTCATTATTAAGTGCCCTAATTAAATCAACACTAGTTTCAATTTCATATCTTTTTATTCCATCAGTAAGATTCTTATCGATTTTCAGAGGGCCATGAACATATTTTACTTGTGCTCCTCTGAACCGCGCTACTTGAGAAAGAAGTAGGCCCATAGCTCCAGAACTTTTGTTAGTAATGTGTCTTGCCGCGTCAATTTTCTCTGAGGTGCACCCTCCAGTTATTAAAATTTCTTTATTAATTAAATCTTTGCGATATTCATTTTGTTTGTATGAAGCTATAAATTCAAGAGCTAATTGAATTAGATCATTTGGAGGTATCTTACCGATGCCAATAGCATCACAAGCTAAGAGGCCTTCACTTGGTTGCAAAGATAAAACATTTTTGTAATTCTGTAAATTCTCATAATTTTTTTGGACAGCTTTATTTAGCCACATTTGTGTATTCATTGCTGGTGCAACAATAATTGGCTTAATATTTGCTATCAAGATGCTTGGGATCAATCCCTCTGCATTTCCAGTTACCCATTTTGCTAATGTTGTTGCTGTTAAAGGCGCAATGATTAAAATATCAGCCCAATTACTTAGTTCTATGTGAAGAGGTGTTGATTGACTATTAGACCATTGATCATTTTCTAAAATGCAAGGGTTTCTACTCAAAATAGAGAGAGAAAGCGGCTTTATTAATTTTTCTGCATTTTTAGATAAAACGCATCTTATTTCATAATTTTCTTTCGCTAATTGGCTTACTAATAATGGAATTCTCACAGCTGCAATACTCCCCGTTATTAATAAAAGAACCTTTATTTTAGAGTCCTTACTTTTAGTTTTCATCGAAAGGTTCCTGATCTAAGAGATGGATGTAATTAGTTGTTAATTCAGGTCTATTTATTGCAAGAGCTCTCAGTAAGTGCCAGTCTTTTAAACCATCAAATGGAGTATTATAGTTATCATCTTCTAGCCTTTTAGCGAGCTCAAGCGTCATTTCTTCATCAAATGAATTTACTAGTTCGTCACTTATTTTATTTTCAGACATGAATTTCATATTGAGTAAAGTCAATATATTTTCATAATAAAGCCTCAAGTAATTATTTAAAAATTGATATAGGTATTAAGTACATATTTTCAAGGATAGGAAAATTTTCAAATTTCATAATCTTTTCAAATTGTTGTTAATTCATTTATCTTCATTCTCAGTCATAAATATGCAAACTCTCCTTTTCAAAAATATTCTCTCTTAAAATGGTTATGTCAAAATTTAAATCATGTCGCAAACCAAAAGAGAGCAAGTAATTAGTCACATACGTTATTTAAGAGAAGAGCTCAGAGAAATGCACTTAGGAATAAAAGAAGATGACCTTTTCCCTGAACCAGGCGAATTGAGAGGACTAATGGCTCAGTTGGAAGCATTACTTGATTTAATAGAAGGAAATACTAAAATTCAATCAAAATCTGAAGCGGCTTAGTTGAATGCAAAATGGTTGTTAAACCTCAAAAAACAAAATTTCAACTAAAAATTGTGGAAAATATTCAGACATTAAGTATTTGGGCTAATAATCCATGGCGAAGATATTCAATATCATTGATTACACTTTTAATTGGCTATTTTTTTGGAAGTTCTGTTGGGATGGTAAGCGCAGTTGTGGAACTTTTGGATCCTGTAGCTGCTTTTTTATCAGTAGTTTTTATTGAGACTTTAATAGTTTTAAGAAGAAATTTTAGATTTGAAAGGAAAAAGAAATTTTTAGTACTTTTAATAGATTCTTTAAGATTAGGATTATTTTATGGGTTCTTTACTGAAAGTCTTAAGTTGCTATAAATTTATTTATTGTATTTCTGTAATAGATAAAGTAAAGCCATTCTTACAGGGATGCCATTTGCAACTTGGTTATTAATTAGGCAATTAGGATATTGATCTACTACTTTACTGCTTATTTCAATATCTCTGTTGATAGGACCAGGATGGAGAATTGGAATTTCTTTATTATTCAAAGATAATTTCTCTGGGGTTAAGCCATAATCCAAACTGTATGTATCAATGCTACTTAGTAAATTCTCCATCATTCTTTCTTTCTGAAGTCTTAAAACAATTATGGCATCTGCAATTTTTATTGATTCTTCCAACGATCTAGAAATTGTTATGGAACCTCTTGATTTAATAGGATCTTCTATTTGATTTGGCGCTGGAGTTTTTAAAAAATTGATAAATTCATCAGGTATTAAAGTTTTAGGGCCACATAAGATTATGTCTGCGCCGAATGCGCTCAAAGCCCAAAGATTAGATCTGGCAACCCTGGAATGATTAACGTCTCCAATTATTAAAATTTTTTTAGAATTTAAAACCTCTGGATTCAGTGTTTTTTTGGAAAAGAATTTTATCAACGTATAGATGTCAAGCAATCCTTGGCTAGGGTGACTATGTAATCCATCTCCCGCATTAAGAACCGAAGTCTTGGAATTTATTGCATCAAGTTTTTTAGCGATCTCAAAGGTTATATAACTTGATGAATGTCTGATAACTAATGTATCCGCCCCCATAGCAGAATAAGTTATGGCTGTATCAATTATTGTTTCGCCTTTTGTTAAAGAACTAGAGGATGGAGCAAACGTTTGGACATCAGCAGAAAGCCTTTTTGCTGCAAGTTCAAAACTATTTTTTGTTCTTGTACTAGCTTCAAAAAATAAAGACGTTATCAAAGTCCCTTGTAAAGCTGGGATCTTTTTTGTTCCTGCATTCTTTAGTGCATCAAACCTTTTAGCTAATTCAAATACTGACTCATAATCTTTAATTGAAAAATTAGCTAGTGTGTGAATATGTTTATGAGGCCAAATTTTCATTGCGCTTAAAAAGAAAAATGATTATTGAAATTTAGGTGTTCTGTCACCTTTTAATCTTTTACTTACACTCCTACTATTTTTAAGATACCAACGCCATTTTATATTTTTTGCCTTTGATATGCCAATTCTCGTTGTTTGAATAAGATCTTTTTCTTCTAGGGTGGAGTCTCTTGGAGAAATCTTTAAAGATTTGTTATTAAGAACTTCAAGTGAGTTAAATGTAATATCTATGCTGAATGTCTTAGTAACTAGGCCTGGTCCGGAAGCTAACCTTTCATTCTTTTTAGGGATAAATACTGATCTTATTAATACACCACTCGCAAAATTTTCTTTATCAGTAACTATGTTTAAACAATGATGAATGCCATAAGATTTGTAAACATAAAATGTTCCAGGTTTGCCAAATAATGATTTGTTTGATTCAGTCATTTTGCGGTAGCCATGACAGGCCTCTTCTTCCTGTGAATAAGCTTCAGTTTCAACAATAACCCCCTTAACTTGATCTATTTCATTATTTTTTTTTATGAGGTAACAGCCTATTAAATCAGGGGCAACAAGTTTAGAGTGCCGATAAAAAAAATTTTTTGGAAATAATTCTTCTTTTATTTTTCAATATTTATCCTTAACATATTATGCTGAGAAAAACAATTAAAGCTATTAATTGATGTTGATTTTCAAAAAGATGTGATTTTTTTAAATTATTTGAAATTAAAAGGATATATAAATTAAGATATTCTTAATAAACTATTATTTATTAAAAGAGAAATTAAAGTTATGACAAAAATAACACAGGAGGAAGTAAAAAAAGTTGCTCATTTGGCGAGATTAGAACTTAACGAGAATGAAATTAATAATCATGCAGAACAATTAGAAAAGATATTGGAATATATAAGACAACTAGAAAAAATTGATACAGATGATGTACCCTGCACAACGAGAGCTATTGAGGTTATAAATGTATTTAGAAAAGATGAAAAGAAAAATTCCGATTGCAATAAGGAGATTTTAGAATTGGCCCCATCGAGAGAAGATAAATATTTTAAAGTACCTAAAATTATCAATGAATAAATTAGTTGCTTCCAATAAATGTTTTATTGACTATCTTTAATAAAAATTTTTTAACTTTAAGGCCCGGAAATATATTTATGATTTTTCTTATTTTCCCTCTCTTTTTGCTATGACTCCTTACGCCTATTAATAAATCATAAATAAAGTTGAAAATGTCTTCTTTACTTTCAAATATTCCAACCCTTTGAGGGGAGCCTTTTTTATCCAATAATGGCTTAGTTTTTTCATAAGCTACTTTGTATTCAAACCAAGGAATTGAAGGCCAAAGATGATGAATTAGATGGTAATTCTGACCCATTATTAATAAATTCATAAATTTGCTGGGATAAACTCGAGAGTTTATCCATTTATTTCTTGATCTGAAAGGTCTATGAGGTAAATAATCAAAAAATATTCCTAAGGTGACTCCTACCATTAATGCTGGGCCGAACCATAAATTATAGATTAAATTCATAAAGTCGAATTTCAAACCAGCCAAGATAATTGTTATGAATATGGATCTTTCAATTCCCCATTGTAGTAATTCATATCTTCGCCAGAGTTTTCTTTGAAAGAAAAACACCTCATGATAAAAAAATCGTGGAGCAATTAGCCAAATTGGACCAAAAGTACTGACTATATGATCTGGATCATTTTTGGGGTGATTTACGTGAATATGATGTTGTAAATGAACTCTCGTAAAAACTGGGAAGCTGAACCCTAATAGAATTGCGGAGCCATGGCCCATTGCTTGATTTATCCAAGGAACTGGATGAGCAGCTTTATGACAGGCATCATGAATAACAGTACCTTCAATATGTAAAGCTAAAAAAGCAGTGGCTACAAGTAAAGGTAAAGGCCAAACACCTCTATACCATTGCCATATGCTAAGGAAAGCGAGAAAATAACCTCCAAAAAATAACCCTAATGTTGGATTCCAAAAACTTGGCGGATCTACGTAATTTTTAATCTCTTTTTGCCAATTAAATGTTTTTGAAGAATTAGTATTTTTTGTTGTATTTTTACTGGTTAAGTTTGAAATCGTTTCTTTTATTCTGTAAATAATATAACTAATATTTTAAGATGATTGCATGCTCAAACATAAAAATTTTTTTTTAGGAGATTTTTAATTTAATTTTAATGTGTCAAATTAATCATCTTAAGAAAAAAAATTTTTCAAATAAACCTCTTTCAATTATTATTTTATTTGAGCGGTCGTGGCGGAATTGGTAGACGCGCGAGTTTTAGGTACTCGTATCTTCGGGTGTGGGAGTTCAAGTCTCCCCGACCGCACTTAAGGAAATTCTGATAGATAGTTTGTTTATTGATATCTACTTCTTATACTTTAACTAGGTAGTTAATTTAATGAATAGTTTGATATTTTATTTGGGAACTTTTTATATTTTAGTTGGGACCATTTTCCTAACTGTACCGATAATTTACCTTGAGCTCGGTAAACCAAAAGACTTAATAAAAGCTTTTTTAAATTTATTAATAGGTTTGATATTAATAATTAAAAATAAAACATTAGATGAATCATTTTTTGTAATTTTCCTTTTTTTAACAGTACTAGTTATTTTTTATCTAGTAGAGCTTTTTTTATCTAGATGGTACCAATTGACAGATAACGAAAAGAAAAAATTAATTACCTTTTTGGAGTTTAAAAATAACTTTTTGAAAATATTAGAATCTATAAATCTGCTATTGGGTGATTTCACGAAACCTTCAAATTTTTTTAATTTTGGTAGCAATAATAAAAATACAACCCAAAAAAAGTGGGTAAGAAATGATAAAAATGATAATATAAAAGTCTGAAATCAAATAAATTGGTTATTTGAAACATCCCAAAAAAACTACAGGTCAATTAAGAAAGAATATAATGAATTAGATTTATTTAAATAATTCTTTTGATCACCAATATTTCTTATATCGTCGAATGAAATCTCAAAATAGCAAAGAACAAAAATCGGACTTTTCTTATAAAGAAACTTTAAATTTATTAAAAACTGACTTCTCAATGCGCGCTAACTCAGTTGTAAGAGAACCTGAGATTCAGAATTTTTGGGCTAACAATGATATTGATTTCAAATTAGGTTCAAGCAATTCAGGCGAAATATTTACATTGCATGATGGCCCTCCTTATGCAAATGGAGATCTTCATATGGGTCATGCCCTTAATAAAGTTTTAAAAGACATAATAAATAAGTACAAAACCTTAAGAGGATTTAGGGTTCATTTCGTACCTGGTTGGGACTGTCATGGATTACCTATTGAATTAAAAGTTCTTCAGAATTTAAAATCTGATGAAAGAAAGAATCTTGACACTCTAAATTTAAGAAAAAAAGCAACAGATTATGCCCATATCCAAATTAATAATCAGAAGGAGGGTTTCAAAAGGTGGGGAATATGGGGAGATTGGAATAACCCTTACTTAACTCTTAAGAAAAGTTATGAATCTGCTCAGATTGGAGTATTTGGGAAAATGTTTTTAAATGGCTATATATATCGAGGTCTTAAACCTGTGCATTGGAGTCCAAGTTCAAGGACTGCGCTTGCAGAAGCAGAATTAGAATACCCTGATGAACATTATTCAAAAAGTATTTATGTTTCATTAAAAATTACTAAAATACCTGAGGAAATTCTATTAAATTTCATCCAAGAAAAC
This sequence comes from Prochlorococcus sp. AG-355-J04, assembly GCA_003280885.1. GTDB lineage: Bacteria > Cyanobacteriota > Cyanobacteriia > PCC-6307 > Cyanobiaceae > Prochlorococcus_A. The sequence continues at coordinate 21,965 of QCDN01000004.1, forward strand.
CTTAATATCAAAAAAGATTTTTTTCAAAATAATTCTTTCATAACTATTTGGACCACTACTCCTTGGACCATACCTGCAAATGAAGCAGTTGCAGTAAATCCAAAAATAAAGTACGTTTTTGCTATCGATGAAGAGAAGAAAATTTACCTTTTTGCTGAGGATTTATCTTCTGAAATAAGTAAGAAATTTAATAAAGATTTCAAGGTGCTTTTAGATATTAAAGGCTCCGAATTGGAAAATATTGAATATCAACATCCCTCTAAGAATAAAAATTGCAGAATTGTAATTGGAGGAGACTATATTACTACAGAATCAGGGACTGGAATTGTTCATACTGCGCCTGGTCATGGGATAGATGATTTTAATGTGGGTCAAAAATATGATTTACCAATAACATGTATTGTTGATGAAAAAGGTAACTTAAATGAAGATTCTGGTCAATTCAAAGGATCAAATGTCCTGAAAGATGCAAATAATTTAATTATTGAACATTTAAAAGGAAATAATTTGCTTCTATTACAAGAAAATTATAAGCATAGATATCCATATGATTGGAGAACCAAAAAACCAACTATTTTTAGGGCAACAGAACAATGGTTTGCATCTGTAAATGGCTTTAGATCATCTGCATTAAATGCAATCGAAGATGTTGAATGGATGCCAGAGACTGGAAAGAAAAGAATTTATTCTATGGTTGTTGGTAGAGGGGATTGGTGTATTTCTAGACAAAGGTCGTGGGGAGTTCCTATTCCAGTTTTTTATAAAAAAAATGGTAATGACATTCTCCTTAACAGCGAGATAATTAATCATATTCAAGAACTCTTTAGTGAACATGGAGCAAATATTTGGTGGGATTGGGATGTTAAGAATCTTTTGCCGGAAAATTATGCAAAAGAATCTGATCTATGGAAAAAAGGAACAGATACGATGGATGTTTGGTTCGATTCAGGATCTAGCTGGGCCGCAGTTTGTGAATTAAGAAGTGAATTAAAGTATCCAGCAGATCTTTATTTAGAAGGCTCAGATCAACATCGAGGATGGTTTCAGTCTTCTTTGCTGACATCTGTTGCAGTCAATAATAAACCTCCATATAAGAAAGTTTTAACTCATGGTTTTGCACTTGATGAAAACGGAAGAAAAATGAGCAAATCTTTAGGAAATGTTGTTGATCCAAATATAATTATTAATGGAGGCAATAATAAAAAAACTGATCCTGCTTATGGTGCTGATGTTTTAAGGCTATGGGTAAGCTCTGTAGATTATTCAGTAGATGTTCCAATTGGTTCAAATATACTCAAGCAACTCTCAGACGTTTATAGAAAAGTTCGTAATACTGCAAGATATCTACTAGGTAATATTCATGATTATGATCCTAAAATTGATAGTTTTGAAATTGATCAATTGCCTCTCTTAGATCAATGGATGTTAGGCAGATTAGTTGAGGTTACAGATCAAATATCAAATGCTTACGAAAATTATGAATTTTCAAAATTTTTCCAAATTTTACAAAGTTTTTGCGTTGTAGATCTATCAAATTTTTATTTGGATATTGCGAAGGATAGGTTATATGTAAGTTCTAAATCACAATTTAGGAGAAGATCTTGTCAGTTCGTCCTGTCAAAAATTGTTGAAAATTTAGCCGTACTTATTTCTCCAGTGCTTTGTCATATGGCTGAAGATATTTGGCAAAATATTCCATATTCAACTGAAGAAAAATCAGTCTTTCAAAGAGGATGGCCAATATTTTCGCAGTCATGGAAAAATCAAATACTTGATGAGCACATTGCAAATTTAAGAAACTTGAGAGTTGAAATTAACAAGGCTATAGAGGGATGTAGGAACAAACAAATAATTGGAGCAGCTTTGGAAACTGAAGTGAATTATTTACCTGAAGATAAAGCTTTAAAAGATTCACTTACTTGGCTAAAAGAATTTGGCAATCAAGATGTAGATTTATTTAGAGATTGGCTTATAGTATCCAACTTCCAAGTCGTATCCGCTTTGGTGGAGAATTCTCTAATTATTGATAACAACGCACTTGGTAAAATTCAAATAAATAAAGCACAAGGTCAAAAATGTGATAGATGTTGGCATTATCAAAAAGAAACTTTTAATGGAATCCAAAATACAAAATTATGTAAAAGATGTTCAAATATTATTAATTTTGAATTTATTTAAATCCAGTTTTTTTGATTCAAAAAGAAAACTGAGTTTTGATTTTCTCTAATAAAATTTTCTTCGGTTTCTGTTAACGGTGCTTTATAAAGTTTAAAGTTCGTAATTTTATAAGAAAGAGTTATTACTTTTTTTTCTGAATCTATTTCAATTGGATGAGTTGTTGAGCTACTGTAACCTCTGAAAATAATTATTTCTAATTGTTCTTTTTGATTTTCTTTTAGAATGAATCCCTTTAGTTTGAGTATCCTATCAGGCATCTCGGAACTTATTTTTTCAAGACTATTTATTAAATCAATTTTTGCCATTTTCTGAGAAGCAGGAGTTTCTTCCATTTTTAGGTAATTTGATTATTGACCATTGAATAAGGCCTAAAATATATATTAATAATGAAAATAATCCTAAGAATTTTGATACCGGCTGGGTAAAATTAGCTCCAAAGAAAAAATTAAATAAATTTTTTATAATGATATATAAATTTGAAGATGGCTGAATCCATATTGAACAAGCATCCGAATTAATAAAAGAAAAGCAGTTAAAGTTTTGTAAACTTTGAAATAAGAAATTGAGAGATATAAAAGTCACTGTCCATCTCCATATTTTTGTAGTTGTGGTAAGGGAGTAAGAAAAATTATATTCTCTTAATTCATCATTAATATCGTTCCAAAACCAAACTGAAACTGTCATTAATAATGTTGAAATATTAGTTATTACAAGAGCATAATTATACTTTCCTATTAAAAGTAGAAGACTTATAAAAAATAAAAGGGATATTTTCCAATAAATTGATAGCAGTTTAATAACTGCTTTATTTCTTTTTTTAATTGACCAGAAGGATAGAGTAAGAGGAATACCAATGAGGAAAATTATTGAAAGTTGAAAGGATAGCCAAATAGAAAGTTGATTAAAAACGTTCAAAACTTTTTCTTTTTAAACACATAATAATTAAACATCAAACTATTACTTTTGAGCTTACTATTGTCATAGTTATGAATATTATGCATTCTTATATTGTTGCCTAGAAATATATTGATAACTTTATGAGACAGCATGTTAATCCGCTTAGTAGTAATTTCAATCAAATTGAGAGAATACCTTCTTTGAGAGAAATGTTTGGTGATTCTAAATTGAATCTTCATTTGGATATAGGTTGTGCTGCTGGTGACTTTTTATTTGATTTAGCTTTAGTTAATACCAGTTGGAATTATTTAGGAATTGAAATTCGTGAGAAATTAGTCAAAAATGCTAAATTAAAAGTGCTTGAAAGAGAAATCAAAAATCTATATTTTATATTTGGTAATGCTAATAATATTTTGGATGATGCCCAAAGTGAATTTATTATCAAGAATCTAAAAAGTATTTCTTTTAATTTTCCTGATCCATGGTTTAAAAAGAGACATTATAAAAGGCGTGTAATTCAACCACAATTTATGAATATTCTTTCAAATTCATTGCAAAAGGACACCCTGATTTTTATAAAAACTGATGTGAAGGATTTGTTCGATTATATGGATTCAACTATATCAAATAATTTCTATTTTAAAACATTAGATAAAAAAGATTTTGATTATTCCGAAAGTTTTAATCCAAATAAAATTAAAACTAATAGAGAAAAGTATGTGATAGTTAATCAACTTGATATTTTTGAAAGTATTTATATAAAAATTTGATTAATCGTTAATTTATGATTTTATTAATTTCTAAAAAGAGTTTGTTTGTGATTTCGCTTGATAAAGATTCAACTTCCTTATGATTTGTGGCCTCAACTAGAACTCTTATTACGGGTTCTGTTCCGCTGGGTCTTATATAAACTCTACAATTATCCGAATATATTGCCTGAAAATTTTCTATAGTTTCATCAATTAATAGTTTGGTTTTTAGATTAAATTTATTAATATTAAAATCTAAATTAATGTTTGTTAGTTTTTGAGGAAAAGGTTCGAAACTACTTTTAAGCCAATCATTTAAATTAATATTTTTCTTTTTACAATATTTAGAAATTTGAAGTGCAGTCAATATCCCATCTCCAGAAAAGTTATTAATTTTTGAAAGTATATGACCTGACTGCTCACCTCCTAAAACAGCGCTTTTTTCCTTGATTGCTTCATGTACATACTTATCTCCTACATCAGTTCTATATAAAATTCCTCCAATTTTATTCCAGGCCTTTTCAAAACCTAAGTTTGCCATTTGCGTAGAGATTAGTAAATTATTCGTAAGAATGTTTTGTTCCATGAGTTCTCTACCCCAAAGAAAAAGAATGTGATCTCCATCTAACACATTGCCTTTTGAATCTATTCCAATTACTCTATCGGCATCCCCATCGAAGCTGAAACCCATATCTGCAGGACTTTCTCTCAATGCTTTTTTTAATGGTTCGAGGTTAGTAGAACCACAATTCATATTAATTTTCAACCCATTTTTAGAGTTATTAATAACTCTTACATCAGCACCAAGAGCCTTAAAAATTTTTTTTGCGCAGCTTGTCGCTGATCCAAAGCATGTGTCTAATATTATTTTCAACCCACTTAGATTTTCTCCACCCATTGTTTGGATCAGGCTTTTGATATAGATATCAATAAGGTCTTTATTCGTTTTTAGAGGAATCACTTCGCTAGGAACTAATACATTTTGATTTGTCTCTTCAATTAATTTTTGAATTTTATTTTCAAGATATTTGGTAATTTTTTGACCATTATGATCAAAAATTTTTATGCCATTATATTCCGGCGGATTATGACTTGCAGATATCATTATCCCACCACTCAGGTTCTCTTTTTTGATTAAAAAAGGTATGGCTGGGGTAGGGCATATTCCAATATTTATAAATTTTTTGCCACTTTTATTTATACCTTTTGTTATTGCCTGAAGCAGAATATCTCCACTAATTCTTGTATCTCTACCAATTAATATTTGACTTTTCTTTTCTAAAATCGAACCAAGAGCATATCCTACTTTGTAGGCTAGAGAATAACTTATCTCTTTATTAAATCTTCCTCTTATTCCATCAGTTCCAAAGATCGATTGCATAATAAGATTTCAGGAATCAAAGAAATTTTGATAATTATTTAATTCTTATTTTATCAGTTGATTAAAAGCTTAAAGTTTCAAATTCTCTTTATTTGTTTAACTTATTTAAAATGTTTTTAGTGAGTAATACCTTAAAAGTGCAATCCGAGAGTCTAGATTCAATTTTAAAGTCAAATCTAAAACCAATTCTTATTGTAATTATTTCTATTGTTTTTATTTCATTACTTTTGTTTAGAAATTTCTTTTTTAAATCAACTTATCTTCTAAAGAGTTTTGGAGAATTATCTATTGAACCTGAAATAGCATTTACAAATAATAAGCCAACATTTCTTGAATTTTATGCTGAGTGGTGTGAAGTTTGTAAAGAAATGGCTCCACAAGTTTCTGCTTTTAAAGATGAATACGAAAAAGATATTAATTTTGTTTTTTTAAATGTTGATAATCAAAAATGGGGTCATTACATTAAGAAGTTTGACGTCAACGGGATTCCTCAAGTTAACCTTTTTGATAAAAAGGGTAATCTAGTATCTACTTTTATTGGTAAACAAGATGAAATGAAAATAAGAGAATCGATTAATAATTTAGAAAAAGAAGAAAAGCCATATGAGGCAATTATTAATGCTGAATTTTCAAATATTCAAGAAAATAAAAATAATGAGTTTAGTCCTCGTAGTCATGGATAATTTTTACCATTCTAAAGATTTTGATACAATAGGAAAGCTTTGTTTAAAAATAGACTTGCAATTTTGGGCGATAGACTTGTGTTCTTTTTGGGTACCGTGAGCTGATCTTAAATGAATGTAATGAATCCACGATCTACATGATCCAGACATATAGATTCTGGTTGGAGTTGCTAAAGGTAAAACAAATCTCGCACATTCTTTGGCCACGCCTTCAGCAAGTAAATCTTCATATAATTCAGAAGCAGCCTGAAAATGCAAATCAATTTTTTTATTGAATTTCTTTTTTAACTCATCAGGGAGGTCAGGAATTGAATTTTGCCTATTTTTAAAATCTTGACGCCTCAACTCTGGTAAGGGAATATTACCCAATTGAGAACTATCTGCATATCTCTGTGAAAATTCCTGAAAAGTAAATGATCTATGTCTTAAAATCTGAGCAGCGATTCCTCTGTTAGTTTCTATTTGTAGGGTCATAAATGACTGTTCAAAAACACTCCAATGTTCATTTTTAATACAGTAACTTAATAATTTCGAATAGTCCTCATTTTCCTGATTTTTTGGATTACTGACTCTTGCTATATAAGCCATTGTTTTTTCTGCATCAGGAGTTAGCGAAATAAGTTCAACTTTACTCATTTTAGATCTTTGCTAGAGTAACTTTCTCTGGTTGGTTTTGATATTTACCTTTTCTATCTTCATAAGTTGTAGAGCATGGATCACCTTCAAAAAAGAGTAGTTGGCAAATACCTTCTTCAGCATAAATTCTGCAATCTGCACCTGAGCTATTACTAAACTCTAAAGTTAGATGACCTTCCCACCCTGCCTCTGCAGGCGTTGTATTAACAATGATTCCTAGTCGCGCATAAGTACTTTTACCTATGCAGATTACAGTTATATTTTCTGGTACTTTCATTTTTTCTAAAGCAACTCCTAAACCATAGGAGTGAGCAGGAAGAATAAAAAAGTCTCCATCATTATCATGATGAAGGACAGTTTTTTCTAAGTTATTAGGATTAAATTTTTTGGGATTCATCACAGTACCAGGTATATGTCTGAAAATTAGGAATTCTTTTGATGAAAGTCTTAAATCATAGCCATAAGATGAACATCCGTAACTCAACACTGGCTTTTGATTATTATTAGGCTCAAGATGCCTAACTAAATTTGATTGAAAGGGTTTTATCATTCCTTCCGAGGCTTTTTGGTTTATCCAGAGATCATTTTTTAGCATTAGTTTATGAGCGAAGTTCGGTAATTTGGTTGGCCATTAATAATAAATCTTTAGGAATATCTGTACCAGTAAGGATTACATCTCCTGATATAAATCGGTTTTCAAGTGTTGAAATCAAATCATCTTTATCGATAATTTTCATTTCAATAGCAAAAAAAATTTCATCAAGTATTATTTGGTCATTCTCGCCAGACTGTAGTTCTTTTTTACAAAAATTCCATAATTCAAAAGTGGATTCATGGATAGATTTTTTTAAATTCTCATTATTTTCAATTTCTTCACAATTATATTGATCAAAGGAATGTGATGATCTTATCCAAGTTAAATTACCGCATAGCTTTACTGCATTATCAACTCCTTGTTTGACGCCTCCTTTCATAAATTGTATTAAAAGCACTTTCCTACCGAGAGCAGCATTTCTTAGAGAGTCTCTAATGACAGATGAGTAGCTTCCCCGATATGAAGATTGGTAGATTTGAATTTGTCCGTTTTGCGCAAATCTTTTTAAGTTTCTTTTTTTTGTAGTATTTATATTTACAACATCAAGACTTTCTTGGGGATAAGTATTGGATGAACTAATTAACATTATTTAGATTCTTTCTATATGCAGTATAATTAGAATCTATTGACGCTGCATATAGTGTAATTTAACTTAAAAAAGGTTTAAGCAACCGAAAACTGAATGAAAAAGACTTATTCATAAACTAATAAGAATTGAAAATTGTTACTGTTGATACAAGATATTTTAGAGTGTCTCCTTAAATTTTTTAATAGTCAAGATATTTATGATACCTGCTTCACGAGGATTCAACCGCTTTAGTTCGCAACAGTCAGGACAAAGTAAAATTAACTCTGTTGGAGAGCGTTTCCCAATCAATAGAACTTTAATGGAAGTTATTAAAGGTCTAGATGGTGCGAGCACAGAAATGGTTGAGAGATCTAAAACAATATTTTTCCCTGGGGACCCTGCTGAAAGGGTATATCTTATAAGAAGAGGAGCAGTAAGACTGTCAAGAGTTTATGAGTCAGGTGAAGAAATAACTGTTGCCCTCTTAAGAGAGAATAGTCTCTTTGGTGTTTTATCTCTTCTAACAGGCCATAGATCTGATCGTTTTTATCATGCTATAGCATTCACAAGAGTTGAAATGATAACAGCACCAGCAAATTCTGTTTTAAGAGCTATAGAGGAAGATGCATCAGTCGGTTTATTACTTTTACAGGGACTTTCAAGTAGGATTCTGCAAACCGAAACAATGATAGAAACTCTTACACATAGGGATATGTCTTCTCGTTTAGTAAGTTTTTTAATGGTTCTTTGTAGAGACTTCGGTGTTGCAAGTGAAAAAGGTATTACAATAGACCTAAGACTTTCACATCAGGCAATTGCTGAAGCGATTGGTTCTACAAGAGTAACCATTACAAGATTGTTGGGAGATTTAAAGGATTCAGGGCTTCTTAATATTGAAAGAAAAAAGATTACGGTGTTCGATCCAATTGCTCTTGCAAAAAGATTTAATTGATTCATCATAAATTATGATGTTTGGAGTGTACTCAAAAGTGTGGCTTGGATTTTAATTGTTTTTTTAATATTACTAGGGGGATTAATTGCACCATTTGGGGATATTCTTGGAACAAAAATTGGTAAAGCAAGATTTAGTATCTTAAAATTAAGGCCGAAAAAAACAGCAACTATTATCACTATAATTACTGGTGGGTTTATTAGTTCAATATCAATAGGGTTGTTGATTTTAGTTAGTGAAGAATTCAGACAAAGGCTTTTTATTGATATTCCCTTTTTGCAAAAAACTTTAGATGAAAGTAAAAAGGCCTTAATCCCTTTACAGAGAGAAAGAAAGGAACTTGAAGGTAAAATTATTCAAAAAGAAAAGGAGTTAAATCAATTAAAAAATAATATTAAAATATTTAGGAGAGGAAATATTGTTATTAAAAGAGGACAAACTCTATATATTGCTGAAATTAATTCCAACTCGAATAACAAAATAGACTTAACAAAAATCTATAATGAAGCTGATAAATTTGTTAGGAATATTGTTATCCCAGTTAATAAAGAAGCAAAGAATATTCTTTTGTGGAGACCTAGTGATATTACAAAAATTGAGAGAATTGCTGCTAGAGGTGGGAACTGGATTTTATTAATTAAATCAGCAACAAATGTTTTAAAAGGTGATAATTACGTTTTTGTATCTCCTGATTTATTAGAGAATAAATTTATAGTCAAAAAAGGGGATGTTATTACAAGTTCAATTCTAGAAGAAAGTGATTTAAACCTTAAATCAATAAATTTAAATATTAAATCATTGCTTAGAAAAACAAGAGATGAAATTAAGTCAAAAGGATCACAAGTAAGTGAAATAAATACAAGTGGAAATTTTGTAAAAAAAATTAGAGACTTTCTCCAAGAAAATCAAAATATCAAATTTAAGTTAGAAGTAGTATCTTTAAGGGATAGTAAAACAGTAGAACCCATAGTTGTTGAAATTAATATTTTAAAGATTTCATCTTAAATGTCTAAAGTAATAACTATTGATCCCGGAAAAAGTAAATGCGGCTTAGTTTTAGCTGAAATCAGTGAAAAAAAAGTTTACATTGCAATCATTGTTAAAAGTGAATTACTTGAGAATTATCTGAGGAATTTAGTAGCCGCTGAGGATATATCGCGAATTGTTATTGGCAATGGTACAAGCAGTAGAGAAATTAGAGAAAAACTATATTTTTTTAATAAAGAAATAATAACTTTTGAGGAAAAAAATACTACCTACAGGGCTAAAGCAAGATATTTCGAACTTTTTCCAATTAGTGGGTTGAAGTTTTTAATGCCTAAAGAGGTTTTTATTCTTAATAAAAACCTTGATGCGATATCAGCGTTAATAATTTTAGAAGATTACTGCAAAATGAAGTTTACTTTGAATCAAAATATGGATTTTAAAACTTGGCTGAAATAGTGAATTTATATTCATTCCCTGCTTCTAATTCATAATCTTTTTTCAATAAAAATCTCAATAAGGCATCCTCAATTAATGCTCTCCCCAACGGTGGATTTACTGTTAATAATCCTTTATGAAAGGACCATGTAAAAGTCCACTTAAATTGACTGGCTTCCACAACCCCCTGAATTTGCTTTTTTGAGAAGCTATATTCCTTAATACTTACGTTGGCAATCGTTTCAGGTTTTGAACGCATTTCTTAAGGTTGGTCTTTATCAAAAGAATTTAATTCATTAATTATATATTCTTCTTTTTTAATGTTTAGTTGTTCTAGGGCCTCTATTACTCTCATATACACTTTATCCAATATTGTTTTTTCTTCCGAAGAAATATTTCCTAATACATGTGAAATAGTGTTGAAATTTTTCTCCTTTAGTAGAGGAGGTGAACCAATACCAATTCTTATTCTCTTAAAGTTTTGTGTATTCAATTGTTCAATGATGCTTTTAAGCCCGTTATGTCCACCAGAGCTTCCTTTTTGTCTAAATCTTATTTTCCCAAGGGGCAGATCTTTATCATCAACTATTATTAAAATCTGATCTAAATTTATTTTGTACCAATCAACTATTGCTCGTACAGCATCACCACTGTTATTCATAAACGTATTTGGTAAAAATAACCTGAAAGTACAATTATTGATTTGAAATTCTGAGCAGGAACTTTTAAGTTTATCTTTTATTAGAAAATTTGAGTTATATTTTTTTGAGAGTTTCTCAAGCAGTAAGAATCCAATATTATGCCTAGTTTTTGAATATTTTTTTCCAGGATTACCCAATCCAATTAGATATATTTCATTCATGATGTATTTCTAAATTCCTCTCATTGAGAATGATAAATATACAAACAAACTATAACCAAAAAATAAAAATCCCTAATATTTTATTAGGGATTTTTAGATCAAAAACAACTTTAAAGGTTTTTCAGAAATCTAGTTTCCATTCCAATCTACTGAGAAACCTTGTAGTAATAGTGATTGGTTGTAAATTTGCAGAAGAATAACTAAGAAGACTAAAAGTAGTAATCCTATAACTGTCATCACAGGAACTGCCCCCCAGCCAGGTACCACTTTTCCTTGACCAGAATTGCCAATCGCTTTTAAAAGACTTCCTAATGCTGTTTTTTGGCCCATGTTGAATTCACTAAATCGAATATTATTTCGCTATTGTATAAGAACTTATACATAAATTGTTTACAAACTTAGTAAAATTGATGCAAACTTTATCATCCGCTCCAGATCCTGCAGTTTCTATAGCAGTAACAATACTGGCATTACTATTAGCTCTAACAGGATTCGGTCTATGGACTGCATTTGGACCTAAAGCTGCAAAACTTACAGATCCATGGGATGATCATGATGATTAACTCCCTTTAAAGTATTTCAAAATTTTCCAAAAATACAAAAAGTAAACCTTTTACCATAATTTAAATATAAATTTAATAGGATATAAATCTGTCAGCACTCGTACTTCCATGCTTGCCCTTAAAATTTCTGTATACACAATTGTTTTTTTCTTCGTTGGAATCTTTCTTTTCGGCTTTTTAGCTAGTGACCCAACTAGAACACCTAATAGAAAAGATTTAGAAAGTCCTCAGGATTAAATATCCTTGACTTGTTTCAAATTTTGTAAAAATACAATTTTTAAATATATTTTCTAATAACTTTATAACGTTTTTTGCTTTTAAACGACCTAAATAAATTTTATATAAGGTAGTTCTTTATATTTCCTTTCTACTAAAGAAGATTTTTCAAGTAATGTTGCTGTAGCATCCCATTCTCCGGATAAAAACATTTTTTTTGAGCTCTCTTTGATCTCAAGATTGAAATTTAAATCTTTTGATTTTGCTAATGAATTTTTAAGATCAATTTCTAAAAGTAAAGATTGATTATTGCAATAGTTTTGTATTTCTTCTATGGATTTTTTAGGTAGCGTAAAACATGGAATTCCTATCGCAATACAGTTACTGTAAAAAATGTCGGCGAAACTCTCGCCTATGATTGCTTTTATACCCCATCTCATAAGCGCTTGGGGGGCATGTTCTCTGCTGGAACCACATCCAAAATTGCTATTAACAACTAGTATTGAGGCATTTTTGTTTTCCTCTAGATCAAAAGGATGCTTTCCTTTTAAAGTTTTTCTATCGTCCTCAAAAACAGATTCACCCAATGAATCAAAGTTAACACACTTCAAAAAACGCGCTGGAATTATTCGATCTGTATCAATATCATTTCCAATCAATGAGATACATTGCCCGTTAATATTTGAAATTTTTCCAATTGGCGGGGTAAAGTCTGATTTCATCAGTTGATAAATTCTCTAACGTCACTGACTTTGCCATTAATTGCAGCAGCAGCAACCATTGCTGGACTCATGAGCAGTGTTCTTCCACTGGGAGATCCTTGCCGACCCTTGAAATTTCTATTACTAGAACTAGCACTAACTTGATTACCTATTAGCTTATCTGAATTCATTGCTAAACACATTGAGCAGCCAGGCTCTCTCCATTGAAATCCAGAATCCTTAAATATCTGATCAAGACCTTCTTGTTTTGCTTCAGTGGCTACTTTTTCTGAACCTGGAACTGCAAATGCTTTGACATTCTTGGATACTTTTTTGCCATTTAATACTTTAGCTGCAACTCTTAAGTCACTGATTCTTCCATTTGTGCAACTACCTATGAAACAAACGTCTACAGGAGTATCTTTTATTAATTGTCCAGGCTTGAAACTCATATATTCATAAGCCTCTTCTGCAACTAATTTGTCATTTGGGGATAATTCATCTAAAAGAGGGATTTGTTGATTAATGCTTATACTTTGGCCGGGAGTAATCCCCCAGGTTACAGTTGGTTCTACCTTAGAAGCATCTAATTTAATTACGTCATCATAAATTGAATTTTCATCGCTTTTTAATGATTCCCACCATTTAAGCGCTCTATCCCAATGCTCATTTTTTGGAGCATATAATTTATTTTTAATGTAACTAAAGGTCTTTTCATCAGGGTTGATGTAGCCGCATCTTGCTCCTCCTTCAATAGACATATTGCATATCGTCATCCTTTCTTCCATTGATAATTCATGTATAGCAGGTCCTGCGAATTCATATGCAAAACCTGCTCCTGCCTTTACACCAAGTTTATTAATTATATGAAGGACTAAATCCTTAGCATAAACACCCTTAGATAATTTATTGTCACACCAAATCTGCCTCACTTTCAATTTGTTCATGGCTAAGGTTTGGGTAGCAAGAACATCTCTTACTTGACTTGTACCTATACCAAAAGCAATTGACCCAAAAGCTCCATGAGTTGAAGTATGAGAATCTCCGCAAGCGATTGTCATTCCTGGCTGAGTTAGGCCTAATTCCGGTGCTACTACATGAACTATGCCTTGATTACCACTACCAATATTAAAAAATCTTATATTATGTTCTAAGCAATTCTTCTCAAGTGTTTCAATCATCTGTTCAGCGAGATTATCTTTGAAAGGCCTGCTCTGATTATCTGTTGGTACAATATGATCGACAGTAGCAACAGTTCTATCAGGGAATTTTACTTTTAATTTTTTGTCCTTTAAAGCACCAAATGCTTGAGGACTCGTCACTTCATGGATAAGGTGAAGACCAACAAATATTTGATCAGATCCTCCAGGAAGACTTGAAACCTTATGTAAATCCCAAACTTTATCAAATAGGGTATCTTGACTCAATTTGTAAAAATAGTTACTTACTATTCGATAATAGGATTAATCGGAGGCTGTTCAAACACACATTTACACTTAGTCTTTGAATTTCTATTCGATTTCGTGTTGAGTTAAATAGTTTTTTTATATTAGTTATATGATTATTCGGTCCTGAAATTGAAATATAGACAAGTCCAACCGGTTTATCTTGACTCCCTCCTTTAGGACCAGCTATTCCACTAATTGCTATTGCCCAATCTGCTCCTAATTTCTCTTTTACATTAATTGCCATGGCCTCACAAACTTCTTCAGAAACAGCTCCATATTTTGTAAGCTTTTCTTTAGAAATATTTAATAATGAATTTTTTAGTTCATTACTATAGGAAACAATACTACCTTGAAAAACTTGAGATGAGCCTGATATTGAGGTTAGTGATGATGATAGAAGGCCTCCGGTGCAGGATTCAGCAAAAACAATAGTTTCGTTCCTCTTGGTTAATTCTTTTATTAAAACGCTAGGAAGAGTATCGTTATCCTCTCCAAAAATAAATTTTGAAAAATCTTTTTTTAATTTTTCTTTAATAGGTTTAATTATATTTTTTGCTTCTAGGTTATTCTTAGCTCGCGCGGTGATTCTGAGTTTAACCTCTCCTAAGTTTGCATATGGAGCAATGGTAGGGTTTTTAAGATTTAATAGATCATTAATTTTTTCAGCAACGCTTGATTCTCCAATACCCGCAAATTTAAGAGTATTTGAAAAAAAGGAATAATTATCTGAGAATTTGGTTCTAATGAAATCATACGCCGTCTCTTCCCACATAGTTTTCATTTCACTGGGTACTCCTGGGAAAGTAAGGATAGTAAAATCTTTTACTGGTTCCCAAATCATTCCTGGGGCAGTGCCCCTAGGGTTATTAATAATTTGAGCATTTTCTGGGAAGAAACATTGTTTCCTTAAGCTGGAGGAATCGTCCTTGAGCTTTGAGTATGAAAGTTTTTGTTTAATTTCATCCCATAAGAGGGGTCTTTCAAAAAGAGATACATTAAAAGATTTGGCTATTGCTTCAGTAGTTAAGTCATCTGGGGTGGGTCCCAAGCCACCAGTTGTAATTAGAAGATTACTTCTTTTCGATATTTCTTGAATTACTTTTATAATTCGATCACAATTATCACCGACAGTTGATTGTCTAAAGTGATTTAAGCCTAATTGAGATAACTGTTCAGAAATCCATTGAGCATTTGTATTGATAATATTTCCTAAGAGTAGCTCTGTTCCGATAGAAAGAATTTCAACTCCCTTGGAGTTAGGACTCATTTAATTGATGCTTCAAGTTTGCCTTCATAAAGAGGAAAACGATTACATAAGGTTAATACTCTTTCTTTACATTGACTTTCAATCAGTGAATCGTCTGGGTTAAGTAATCTATCCGCAATAATTTCGCCAACTTCAGCAAAAGCATCTTCATTAAAGCCTCTAGTAGTTAAAGCAGCAGTTCCCAACCTTAGTCCGCTGGTTACAAAAGGTGATTCAGGGTCAAATGGAACAGTATTTTTATTTGCAGTGATATTCACTTCACTTACAAGTAAGTCAGCAATCTTACCAGTCATATTGATACTTCTTAAATCGAGTAAAACAATATGGTTATCAGTGCCTCCACTAACGATATTAATACCTCTATTTATTAGAGTTGAAGCTAGAACTTTTGCATTTTTTATTACTTGTTGGGAATAATTAACGAAATCTGGCTGCAAGGCTTCTCCAAATGCAACTGCTTTAGCGGCAATAATATGTTCTAAGGGACCACCCTGAGTTCCGGGGAAAACAGATTTATCAAATTTCTTTCCAAATTCTTCATCTTTACACAAGATAAGTCCCCCTCTAGGTCCTCTTAATGTTTTATGAGTAGTTGTGGTTACTACATCACAATATGGTATTGGATTTGGGTGAAGTTTACTTGCTACAAGACCGGCGATGTGTGCAATATCAGCCATTAAGAATGCACCAACTTCATCTGCAATATTTCTAAATGACTCAAAATCGATTGTTCTTGGATAAGCAGAATATCCACATATGATTAATTTTGGTTTTGTTTCAAGTGCTATCTCTCTTATTTCATCAAAATTTAATTCACTAGTTTCTTTATTTACGCCATAGTGAACTGCATTGAACCATTTACCACTCATATTTACTGGAGACCCATGAGTTAGGTGCCCACCATGAGATAAATCCATCCCCATGATTGTGTCGCCAGGTTTAAGTAGACTTAGGAAAACAGCAGCATTTGCCTGCGCTCCACTATGGGGTTGAACATTAGCCCAATTTGCATTAAATAATTTTTTCGCTCTCTGAATAGCTAATTCTTCGATTTCATCAACAAATTCACATCCCCCGTAATATCTTTTTTGGGGTAATCCCTCGGCGTATTTATTTGTGAGTACGGAACCTTGAGCCTGCATAACGGCAATTGATGCGAAATTTTCGCTTGCGATTAACTCAAGATGAGTTTCCTGCCTATTTTTTTCAGAGTTAATAAAATTTGATATTACTGGATCACTTTCTTTAAGATTTTGAAGTATATTCATTGAATTTGATAAGTAATACCCATAATATAGACGATATTTTTTAGAAAAATATAAAAAGAATATTTCAGAATTTTAAACGCGCCTGGAGAGATTCGAACTCCCGACACCCTGATCCGTAGTCAGGTGCTCTAATCCACTGAGCTACAGGCGCATAATTATGTAATATCTCTGTTTCAGGGTCTCTTAGTCAACTAGATTTCGGGTAAAATGTCTATTATTAACAATCTAATTATCAATATGCCTATAAAGTGGTACGGAAATGGTGACTCAGAAGATCCTATCTATAAACATTTTTCTCGAATAGTAAATTTTGTTATTCACTGCATGATATTTACTGCGATTGTAAGTGGCACGTGGCTTTTAAAAGAGATTAAATATGAAATCAGCTATTTTAATAATTTTGCAATTATCTGGTCAGTTCTTTTGGCCTCCCATTTACTTTTCGTAATTATAAAAAAACCTAAAGATACTTCAAAACAATCAACTTAAATTAATTTCTTTTTATGGACTCTCAGATAAGTATAAGTGATCTAGAAAATGTTATTTCCGAAAAGGTTTTTATAAAAATAGAAAAGTGGAATTTGTATCTTGGAGACGCTGGATTAGCTAGGCATCTTGCTATTGAATGTATCAGCAATAAAGATCAAGGCCCATTGGAGGCTGCAAAATTAAGTCTGGAAGCAATAAATGTAAAAATAGGGGATGGTGTTAATAGTATTCCACTGATTAATTTAATCACTAACTCACAAATTCTAGAATTAGAAGAGATTTTGGAAAGTTTTTTTAAAAACTAAATTTCTTTTTTTGAAACTTTAAATTTGTTTACTTTCAAGAATTTTGTAAGTAAAAAATAAATCACAAAAAAAGTTAGAGTTCCAAATATTAATAATAAAAATTCTGCAAAATTTGAATTGAAGTTATTTGTAGTTTGGAGAATAGTAAAACAAAGTGTGCTGTCTATAAATGCTGCTAATGACATGAGGCTAATTTTCCTCAATAAATCCAAGTTAGGTATATGGATATCTTCATTTCGCAGATTAAAAGAAAGCAAAATACAGACTATAAGGTTTACTATTACTGAAGATAAAATTATTCCCACAACTCCGAAATTATATGGAGAAAGATTCCCAAAATTCTTAATTGGGGCACCAATTAAAAACCAATCAAAAAAAATATTAAATATTATCCCTGCAAATGAAGACTTAAAAGGGAAGTTTGTTCTTTCTATTGAATAGTAAGTTCTTACTAATAAATCTCTATAAAGATAAAATGGTATGCCAACTGCATAAGCAATTAATATATTTTTTACTTTTAAAGTTGCTGAATAATCAAAAGATCCTCTTTGAAAAACTAATTGTACGATTTGATTATTGAATGTTATGAAAAATGCGGTTAAAAAAATAGTGGTTAAGAAACAGTACTCAATGCCAGAGATCAATTTTTTTTGGAGACCTCTTTTGTCTTTTACACTTCTTAATTTAGAAAATTTTGGAAGTAATGGCAGAATCAAGGAGTTAGATAATATGCCTAAGGGGGCTTGTATAAGAAAGTTGCCGTAAGCTAGTCCAGATGCTGCGCCTTGAAAACTTGAAGCAAAAAACATATCGATAAAAACATTAATTTGACTTAAACCTGATGAGATTGATGCTGGAATAATTAGTTTGAAAATTCTCCTCTCTTCATCTTTAAATAAATTGAAGGTTGACTCTAATCTCAAGAGACCAATTTTATTTATTTCCCAAATTTGAACAACAAACTGAATTAAAGTTCCTGTCAAAGTTGCAAAAGCTAGTAATCCCGTATAAGTAAAGAAATGAGAATATGCATTTTCTTGGTTGAAAATCCAACTTAATAAAATAAAAAAAATAGTAGTTACGCTTGTTATTGCTGGACTTATACTTGATAAAAAGAATTTTCTTTGGGAATTTAAGGCGCCAAAGCTTAAACCTATGAATCCGGACAAAGGGATGCAAGGTGTAAGTATTTTTAATTGGTAAGTGGCAATCGATTTAGCTTCGTAACTTAAATTGGGGGCTAATAATTCAATTAATAAATTGGCATTAGAGTAAATGAATATGGCTAAAATGAATAATAATATTGAAAGTTTTATGCTTACTTGAGTTAAAACTATTCCTCCATTTTTTTTGTTAAGCGGAGTTAAAACTGCAACAACTGCGTTATGTAAGGGACCATTAATTCCTCCAATAATTATTAGCAAAAAACCTGGGATTATATAGGCATAATTAAATGCGTCGTATGTTAGCCCAACCCCAAAAGCAGCAGCTATGAATATTTGTCTTATACATCCAGCTAATTTACTTAGACCAGTACCAAATGAAATTGAAAAAACATTATTTTTTAAAAATGAATGCATTTGGATTTGTCTAAATTTTTCAAGAAGTTTAAGTTTCAATTATATTTGATTTTTAACTAACGACATATTTATGAATGATCGGATAATTGAATTTGATCCATTAATTGAAGGGGTTTTAATTAAGAGGTATAAAAGGTTTCTCGCAGATATTAAATTAGAGAATGGAGAGGTAGTAACTGCTCATTGTCCTAACACAGGCCCAATGAAGGGACTTTTGAGCGAGGGAGCAAAAGTAAGAATAAGTGTTTCCCCTTCCCCAAAAAGAAAATTGCCTTTTACTTGGGAACAGATATGTGTTTTTGATGCAAAAAACGATGAGGTTTGGGTAGGTATTAATACTCTATTTGCAAATAAGTTAATCAAAAAGGTTATTGAGAAAAACCTGCTAAGCGAAATGATAGGCGAAATAGAGACAATTAAATCTGAAGTTCCTTATGGAAAAGATAAAAAAAGCAGAATTGACTTTTTTTTAACTCCAAAATCTTCAAATCCTGATAAACGTAACATTTACCTAGAGGTAAAAAATACGACTTGGATTAAAGAAAATGTGGCTCTATTCCCAGATACAGTAACGAAAAGAGGCCAAAAACACTTAGTAGAATTAAAAGAACTCATTCCTGAAAGTAAAAGTGTTTTAGTACTTTGTATAACTAGAAAAGATGCAGAATTTTTTACTCCCGGAGATGAGGCAGATCCCTTATATGGCAGTCTTTTTAGAGAATCTTCCAGAGCAGGCATGATTACCATCCCTTGCTCGTTTGTATTTCATAAAGATCACGTATCATGGAATGGAATTAAACCTTTAAAACAAATAAAATCTTGATATTTTGAAACTCTTCAAAAAAAAAATTTTTAATTTAACAGATATAGTTTTGGGATGCAACTATAAAATTGGTAACAACGACTACTAGACACTAATAAGTTTTTTGAGCAAAATTGAATATGAAAGGAAACAGCACAAACTGTTTTTTTGCAGATCTAATTTTTTTTTATGACCACTGCTTTGCAAACGCCTCAAAGGCGCTCTAGGTCCAAATTACAAGATGCAAGTCTTGTTAATGGACCTATGCTCCTTTTGAGGAGTATTCGAGGATTTAGTTCAAACCGCTCTATGTTGTGGCTTGCAACTGTTCCCCTAGCTTTGTTTGGTTTAGGTATTTTTAATCTTTCAGCTCATGCAGCTGATCTACCTGAGTTGAATGCAGCTTTTCTTGCTAACAATTTATGGCTTCTGATCGCTACTATTTTGGTGATCTTCATGAACGCCGGTTTCGCTATGGTTGAGGCAGGTATGTGTCGTTCTAAGAACGCAGTAAACATCCTTGCTAAGAACCTCTTTGTATTTGCTCTAGCTGTAACTTCTTATTGGTTTATCGGCTATTCATTAATGTACGGAGGAAGTGTTGCTGACGGATGGCTTTATTTTGGAGGCTTATTCTTTGATCCAACAGTCACCGCTGATATGGTTACTGATGCTGGATTAGTCCCAACTGTTGATTTCTTGTTCCAGTCTGCATTCGCAGGAACTGCAGCAACTATCGTTTCCGGTCTTGTTGCTGAAAGAGTTAAATTTGGAGAATTTGTTGTTTTTGCTGTTGTATTAACTGCATTTATATATCCAATTGCTGGTAGCTGGAAATGGAATGGTGGTTGGCTTGATTCTTTAGGTTTTGTTGATTTTGCTGGTTCTTCAATTGTTCACTCGGTTGGAGCTTGGGCAGGTCTTGTGGGAGCTATGCTTCTTGGACCAAGAATTGGCAAATACTCTGATGGTAAACCACAAGCTATGCCAGGACACAATATGGCTATAGCTACTCTAGGTGCATTAGTCCTATGGATAGGTTGGTATGGATTTAACCCCGGTTCTCAACTTGCTATGGATCAATGGGTTCCATATGTTGCTGTAACAACTACTTTGGCGGCAGCAGCTGGAGCTATTGGTGCAACTATTGTTTCAACATTAACTTCTGGTAAGCCTGATCTTACAATGATAATTAACGGAATCCTTGCTGGTTTGGTTAGTATCACTGCTGGTTGTGGTGATATGACTCTTGCTGGGGCCTGGTTCGCAGGACTAGTAGGGGGAATTATAGTTGTATTTTCTGTTGCAGCACTTGATGCCGCTGAGATTGATGATCCTGTAGGCGCATTCTCTGTTCACGGAGTTTGTGGTGTATGGGGTACTGTAGTTATCGGTCTCTGGGGTACAGCTGTACAAGGTGATGGAGCAGGTATGGGATTGTTCAATGGTGGAGGTATTACCCTTCTTCTAGTTCAAGCTCTTGGTGCCGCAGCTTATGCTATTTGGACACTAGTTACTTGCTGGATTGCCTGGTCTGTAATTGGAGGATTATTCGGCGGAATCCGAGTATCTGAAGAGGAAGAGACTCAAGGATTAGATATAGGAGAGCATGGAATGGAAGCATATCCAGACTTTGCATCTGCTAAATAATCTAACTGACAATTGATTTAAGAAACCTGACTTATGTCAGGTTTTTTTTTTTTACGAAAAATTATTTAAAACGTTGTAATATAGGAAGATGGATACTCAAGCTTTTAGAAGATCCCTTCATCATTCTGATAGATACAATAGAAGGGGTTTCGATTCTCCAACAAAAAGAGCCCAAGCGTTAGAAGAAGCTTACCAAAGTGATTTGATAAGTTCTATTAGGGATAATGATTTTACTTATACTAAAGGCAGACTAAATATAAAGTTAGCCCAAGCCTTCGGTTTCTGTTGGGGAGTTGAAAGAGCTGTTGCAATGGCTTATGAAACTAGAAGACATTACCCAAATGAGAATATTTGGATAACAAACGAAATAATTCATAATCCATCGGTTAATGATCATTTAAGAAAAATGAATGTAAAATTCATCTCAGCTAAGAATGGAATTAAAGATTTTTCTTTAGTTTCTAATGGGGATGTTGTTATACTTCCTGCTTTCGGAGCTACTGTTCAAGAAATGAAACTCTTGCATGAGAAAGGTTGTCATATCATTGATACAACTTGTCCATGGGTTTCTAAGGTTTGGCATACAGTTGAAAAACATAAAAAACATGTTTTCACCTCTATTATTCACGGAAAATTTAAACATGAAGAGACTCTCGCTACAAGTTCATTTGCAGGTAAATATTTAGTTGTACTTGATCTAGAAGAAGCGAACTACGTTTCTGAATATATTCTGGGGAGAGGTAATAGAAATGAGTTTATGAACAAATTTGCTAAAGCTTGTTCTAATGGATTTGATCCTGATAAAGATTTAGATAGAGTAGGAGTTGCAAATCAGACAACTATGCTTAAGAGCGAGACTGAGGAAATTGGAAAGGTTTTTGAAAGAACGATGTTAAAGAAATTTGGACCAGAAAACTTAAATAGTCACTTTTTAGCTTTTAATACTATTTGTGATGCAACTGAAGAAAGGCAAGATGCAATGTTCTCTCTGGTTGACGAAGACCTTGATATTTTAGTAGTTATTGGAGGCTTCAATTCTTCTAATACTACTCACCTACAAGAAATAGCAATTAATAAAAATATTTCTTCTTTTCACATTGATACGCCAGAGAGGATATCAGTTAAAGAAAACTCAATATTTCATAAACCACTAGGATCAGAATTAGAACTTAAAAATAATTTTCTACCTAGTGGAAAAATTAATGTTGGAATTACCTCAGGTGCATCCACTCCTGATAAGGTTGTTGCAGATGTTATTGAAAAGTTAATTGATATTGCTTCCTGAATTTGTTTTTCATTTATAAATTTGCTTAGTTTTTTTAATTTATTAGTCAGATAATTCCAAAAGATCTACTTTATTAACTAGAATAATGAAAAATTAATGAAGTATGGAAGACAAAGCACAAACAAATCAGGTTCAAACTGCAAGTATGAATAGAACTAAAGCGCCCCAAAAAGTTGAAGTTGTAGTTGCCAATTCATCTTCAGGGTCAGAAGTAAATATCCTTGGTGAACTATCTATTTTTGTTTTAAGAATAGGTTTTTGTGCTTTGATGATTCATCATGGCCTAGAAAAACTTCAGGATCCACAGGGTTTTGCCGAGTTTGTAGTTGGTAAGTATTTCCCATTTTTGCCTGGTGATCCTGTTATTTGGACTTTTGGAGCAGCAATTACTCAACTGGTATGCCCAGTTGGATTGGCTTTAGGGATTTTTGCGAGGCTTTCTTCTCTTGGTCTATTCTCCACCATGGCATTTGCAGTATATTTTCATCTCCTTGATACTGGACTTGAAGGTTTTCCTTTGGCAGTGGTTGAAGGTCATAATTATGCCTTCGAATTGTCTTTTATATATGGGGCTATTTCTCTCTACTTTCTATGTGCAGGTCCAGGCAGGCTATCTTTATTCAGAAAAACTAACAAGATTACCTACTATCCAAAATCAACATAATTTAATGTAAAAAGTGCCTTTTTTGCGTAAATATCATTGATATTCCTTTTGAATTACACATATCAATACTTTCTTGGTCTCTTAGACTTCCTCCAGGTTGAATAATAGCTTTTATTCCATATTCATTTGCTAATTCTACAGTATCCGCAAATGGAAAAAAACCATCGCTCGCCAAGACAGCATCAGAACATAACCTTCCAGCTGCTTTTAATGCAATTTTTGCTGCTCCGACTCTATTCATTTGTCCAGCTCCAATACCAATAGTTTTTTGATCTTTTGCAATAACAATGGCATTAGATTTAACATGTTTACAAATTTTCCATGCAAAATTTAGATCTAAGTTAATTTGATTACTTGGATTTTTATTAGTTACTGAAATCCAATTTTCAGTTTTTTCTTCACTATCATCAGTATCTTGGACTAGTAATCCTCCCATTATTGATTTAGTAGAATTTTGATTCTTTTTTGGAAGTTGATCTTTTGAAAACTTTAAAATTCTTAAATTCTTTTTAACTTTTAAAATTTCTAAAGCTTCCTCATCAAAAGATGGAGCGACGATACACTCTAAGAAAATATCTTTGAGGTGAATTGCGGTCTCACTATCAACATTTGAATTAAAAGCAACAATTCCTCCAAATGCACTAACAGAGTCGCATTCCAAAGCATTCAAAAATGCTTTAGAAGCTGAATTACTTATAGAGGCACCACATGGATTATTGTGTTTTAAAATAACAGAGGCAAAAATGTCGGTTGTAAGTTCATCTTTTTCTGTGTAGCCAAATTCTAAAACTGTTGAAAGTGCCGACTCTAGATCTAATAGATTGTTATAACTTAAGTCTTTTCCTTGTAATTGTTCTGCTGAGTTCCATCCAATGTTACTTAAACCGTACCAGAAAGCTTTTTGATGTGGATTCTCTCCATATCTTAAAGTTTTGATTAGTGGATAAGATTCAATATATTTGGAAGATTGTAAATCTCTTTCTTGTCTTATCCAATTAGATATTGCAGTGTCATAGTCTGCTGTATGTTGAAAAGCTTCAAGGGCTAATTTTGCTTTATATGAGTCTTTTAATTGACCTTTTTTACTTTCTTCAAGAAAATTTTGATACTGACTAGAATCTACTAAAACGGAAACATCTTTATGATTTTTAGCTGCAGAACGAATCATAGATGGCCCTCCGATATCGATATTTTCAATAGCATCTTCCCATTTAGCTCCCTGATCTACAGTTTTTTTAAAAGGATATAAATTTACAACTACTAAGTCAATTAACTCAAGATTGTTAGCTTCTATATCTTTTTTATGTTCCTCATCAGTTCTTTTAGCTAATATTCCTCCGTGTATTTTTGGATGTAAAGTTTTAACTCTTCCTCCAAGAATTTCTGGAGAATTAGTAAAATCAGCAACTTTAATAACTGGAATTTTAGCCTCTATCAAATGTTTGGCAGTTCCTCCACTTGATAGAATTTTATAATTAAATTGCTCTACCAATTCCTTGCAAAATGGGATTATATTTTTTTTATCAGAGACACTTACTAAAGCTAATGGAGACATTATGGGAAAGTTTACTTACTTAAGAATATAAACATGAAATATGCTATCAATCATGAATTTGTCTCGATTAGCTCTCAAACTGCAACTCATAGAATTATTTTGATGCATGGTTGGGGAGCTGATTCAGATGACCTTTTAACATTTGGAAAGGAGATGACTGAAAAAATAAATCTTGATTTTGAGGTAATTTCTTTGAGGGCTCCTGGATTACACCCAAGCGGTCAAGGAAGACAGTGGTATGGATTATACCCACATGATTGGAAAGGAGCTGAGGTTGAAGTAAATAAACTTTTAGTTACATTAAAAAAATTTGATACTGGTCAGATTCCACTAAGAAAAACAATTTTATTGGGTTTCTCTCAGGGGGCGGCAATGGCAATTGATGCGGGATTTAAGTTGCATTTTGGATTAATTGTTGCTTGTAGCGGTTATCCTCACCCCAACTGGGCCCCTAGAGAAAAATTCTCACCATTGATTATTAGTCATGGTTTATATGATGACGTTGTGCCTATAGATGCTTCCAGGACTATTTATGAAAAGGTAAAGAGTAAGTCTTCTAAATTTTGTGAATTATTAGTATTCGATGGATTTCATCAAATTGATTCAAATTTAATTAACTTTATAAGTTCAAATATAAGTAATATTTTTTAAACAAAAGCATATTCGTATTCTTCAATCTCTTCCCAATCATCTGCAGTTAGTTCTAGACCCTCAAATATTTTTTCTTCACCAATTCCTTCAACTACAACTTTAAGTGATGGAAATAGAAAATGATTTTCTTCAGCATATTGGGCGCTAAATAACCCTTTTTCTCCCCAAAAAAACCTATCGGTGGTATGTTCATTTCTTCTGACATTAAAAACTGAAGGGGCAGAGAGGCCACTTTCAGCTATAAATCTTCTTGCTGCTGTAACTGGTTTATGTTTGCCAGTTTCGATATGATAAATAGGTACATGAGCCATTACTCTTTGGCCAGCCAATCTTCTCCTGCTGATTCTTTTTCTTTTTTTTGACATTGATTGGTACTCCTGAAATTATTAATGAGATTAGTCTTAATAATTTTTACTAATCTTATATATGTGATTTTAAATTCACTTCAAATTACATAGAGGACCCATCAACCCCTGATGTAGCTTAAAATATGATTAAATATTCATATTTAAGGCTGGCTAAAGCCAAACCTCTTTATATATCTTAATACTTTTTTCATATTTTACAAGCCCTTTTTCAAGTTTTTTTTAAAAAAAATTTCTCAAAATTTCATTAATTATGAATCTTTCAAAAAAATTTGAAGAACTAATTAAAAAACAGCTAGAGAGTTTTGGTTGCTCAATGGGCGTTACTAATTTAGTTATGTATCTTGCTTCAGCTAAGCAAGGAACCAAAGCATCTTTTGAAATGATTGGTCAATGGCCACAAATTGATAGGCTACTGACATCAATAGAAGATGATCCTTCACTAAAAGTTTCATCTCCCAATAGAAGATGGTACCCGCTTCAAGAAAACGATATTCTACTTGGCGTCCTTAGAGTAGAAACTGATTTGAAAGGGGGGAATTGGCCAGTATCTCTTGATTCTAGATTAAAAGCGCTTTCAATATCTTTGGCTAAATGCGTCTCTATCGAATTAGAACGTCAAAATAAAAATGAGGAAATCAATTATTTAAAAAATCAGGTGAATGTCGTTATCCATCAATTAAGGAATCCATTGGCTGCTATTAGGACATATGCAAAATTGCTAATAAAAAGACTTGGTTCAGATGATGACTCTATTGAAATAGTCGAACGTATGATTATAGAGCAAAAACAAATTAATCAATATATGGATTCTTTTGCGCAATTAAATTCACCTATTCAACTGCCTCTAGAAATTGGAGAGGAAAGATTATTATTACCACCAAATTTAGATAATAAAAAGGTAATCACTGTTCAGAGTTTATTGAGGCCAATATTAGAAAGAGGTAAAGCTAATGCGGACTTAGAGAATAGAGATTGGACTGAACCTTCTTTTTGGCCAGAATGGTCTATATCGCCATTAAAGGCAAAATATGCTGTAATTGCCGAAATTGTGGCCAATTTATTAGAAAATGCTTTTAAATACGCCCAAAAAGATTCTGAAATTGGACTCGCAATTACGGGTAATGGAATTTGTATATTTGATGATGGTAAAAAAATAACCAAAAATGAAAACGAAAAAATTTTTGAAAAAGGTTTTAGAGGATCTGCCGCTAAGAAGAAGGATGGCACTGGTGTGGGACTTTTTTTGGCGAGGAAATTAGCAAAACAAATTGGAGGGGAACTGAGATTGCTGGAAAACGATTCAATCAATGATACTGAGAAATTAAAAAATCTTAAGAAGAAAAATATTTTCTATTTAGAACTACCTATAAAAGAATTGCATGCATAAACAACATTGCAGTTTCAACTAGTACAACACTTGCACCGCAAGCATCTCCATTGAAGCCTCCAATTTTATTACCTAGTATGTATGGAATAGAATAGCTTAGAAAAATACCAATCAAAATAAGAATTAAAAATTTAATTAATATTGCTTGGGATGTAATAGAAACTAATTGGTATGCAATGAAAGTTAAAAGAAAAAAAATGGAGATCAAAGATTCTTTTTTAAATCCATTCCAAAACTTTTTGTGACTAATAGATTTTTTCTTGTAACTCATATATTTAAACTTTTCTATGAAAAATAAATTTGAAAATCTTCCCCAAAATAAGCATATAGGTAAAACAAAAATTATTAGATTTTGAATTTTCAGTATGCAAGCAATTTGAATTAAAGTTATAAAAACTAAAGCTTGAACGCCAAAGGATCCGACTTTACTGTCTTTCATGGCTTTTAAACGTTTCTTTTTACCCGCAAAAATACCATCGAAAGTATCCATTAAACCATCAATGTGTAGACCACCAGTAATTAAATATCCTGAAGCCAAACAAATTAATGTAGATGCATAAATTGACCAAGAGTTTGTTCTTAAAAAAAGAAAAATATAACTCTGTATTGTTCCAATAAAAAATCCTAGAGGCGGGGCAAATTGTGCAATATTTTTAAATTCGGGATTAATTAAAGGTATCTTTGGAAATGTCGTATAGAAAATCCAAGATCCTGCTAAATTTTTTATTAAATATTTTTTGATGAGATAAAAATAGATTCAATATTAAATAATAGGGTAGATTAATGAAAAAGGATCAAAAAATTTTATAAATTATCGTGTTTGAATTTGAAATTACATCGAATTGCAGTAATACAGCGGCAAGAACTGGTATATTCCATACGCCAAATGGTCAGGTAAACACACCAAAATTTATGCCTGTAGGTACTTTGGCAACGATTAAAGGTATTTCATCTAGGCAATTAACCTCTACAGGATCAGAAATGATTCTCTCAAATACCTTTCATCTTCATTTACAACCTGGAGAAAAAATAGTTAAAGAATCTGGCGGAATACACAAGTTCATGAATTGGCAAAAGCCTATTCTTACTGATTCAGGAGGATATCAAGTTTTTAGTTTAGCTAAATTAAATAATATTTCTGATAAAGGAGTGGAATTTAAAAATCCAAGAGATGGTAGTCATGTATTTTTATCACCTGAAAAAGTAATACAGATTCAAATGGATCTTGGATCAGATGTTGCGATGGCTTTTGATCATTGCCCTCCGCATACAGCTAACGAAAATGATATTGAAGACTCTGTACAAAGAACTCATTCATGGTTGCAAAAATGTGTTGAGACTCATCAGAAATCTAATCAAGCATTATTCGGTATAGTTCAAGGTGGTAAGTATCCGAGATTGAGAGAATATAGCGCAAAATATACAAGTTCTTTTGATCTGCCTGGAATAGCAGTGGGAGGTGTAAGTGTTGGCGAGGCAGTCGAAGAAATTCATAGTGTAATTGAGTACGTTCCGAAATTCTTACCAATAAATAAACCAAGATACTTAATGGGAATTGGCTCTTTAAGAGAAATTTCTTTAGCTGTTGCAAATGGATTCGATATATTTGACTGTGTTTTGCCTACAAGACTAGGAAGACATGGGACTGCATTTTTTAATGATGAAAGATTGAATTTGCGAAATGCTCGATTTAAAAATGACTTTTCTCCAATTGACAAAACTTGTAAATGCGAGACATGTAAATCCTATTCTCGAGCATATTTGCATCATCTAATCAGAAATGAAGAAATATTAGGCCTAACCCTCATAAGTTTGCATAATATTGCTCACTTAATCAGATTTACCAATGCAATTTCTACTGCAATTAGAGATAATTGTTTTACAAATGATTTCGCTCCTTGGAAAACATCCTCTATTGCTCACTATACGTGGTAACGTCTTATCATAATTAATTAAATTATCCAAAAAGGTGCTCATTCTATTTAATACATTCGCTGAATTGCCCGAGGCTTATAAGGCCTTTGCTCCAACTGTCGATGTTCTTCCACTTATTCCTTTATTTTTCTTTTTATTGGTATTTGTTTGGCAAGCTGCAGTTGGATTTAAATAAAATTCTTTTAGTTTAGATTGTTTTTATTAGAAGGGATTTTCAAGTAAAATCGCATCTCCAGAATTATCTACAGCACTCTCTATAAAATCAGCAATTTTTAATGCTCTTGAGGCTTGCTCACCATCTACCTCAGGTATTTCTTTGCCCTGAACGCATTTAAGAAAATGCTCCAGTTCTGCATAAAGAGGTTCAATGGAGGTTGTGCTAACTTCTTCGACATATCCATCATTTCTATAAACTAATTCTCCATGCTCTGCTGTGTATGATTCATGAGACTTTCGATGGATTTGTAAAGAGTGATTTAAGAAATCAGTTTCTACTAGCCCATTTTGGCAGTGAGCACTTAAATTTCTAATTTTTTTGTGACTCATTTTGCTTGCAGTTAGGCTTGCAATAACATTATTTTTAAAAACTAAAGTAGCATTGACATAATCTATTAATCCTTCGCTATTTCTTCCTCCAACTGCTGCTAGTTTTTGTATTTTTGAGTTTACAAGCTCCAAAATAAGATCAATGTCATGAATCATTAAATCCATTACTACAGATACATCATTTGCTCTGTCCGCATGAGGACTGTGCCTCCTTGCTTCTAAAACAACAATTTCTTCATTATTTACTATTTTATTTAATTCTCTAAAAGCAGGATTAAATCTCTCAATATGCCCAACTTGTAATAGACATTTACTTGCATTAGCGGCCTCTATTAAAGATTTTGCTTCCAACTCGTTAGCTGCAATTGGTTTTTCAATGAGAACGTTAGTACCTCCCTTGAGACAATCTAGCCCTACTTTTTGATGAAGTAGTGTAGGGACAGCTATACAGATAGCATCAACTTTTGGAATTAGGTCCTTATAATCCTTGAACCATTCACATTGAAATTGCTCAATAGCTAATTTGCCTCTCGCTTCATTTGGATCTGCGACTCCAATTAGATTCGCATCTTTCAGTAAACTTAGTACTCGAGCATGATGCCAGCCCATATTCCCTATACCTATGACTCCAACCTTTACGGGTGATGAGGTTGGTTGCATAATTTGAAATCCATATATTTATTATCATTATCCTCTATGGGGAGTCATATTTAGCTTTTGGGAAGAATTATTTTAACACGATCAATTTTTGGACCTGACATAGAAATAACTTCAAATTTAATGTTATTAAAATCTAAAACGTCTCCAATTTTTGGAATCATTTGAAATCTTTCTAACATAAATCCAGCAAGGGTATGATAATCAGTACCTTCTGGAATAGAACATCCTAACTTTTTATTAATTTCAATAATTTCTGATTTTCCAGCTATAGACCATTTTTTTGAGAAATTATCTAACATTCTCATATCTGAATAAATACTATTGTTGAGCATTTCCTCTCCAACTATTTCACCATTTAGATCAGCTGCAGTTATGAGTCCCTCTGTTCCACCATGTTCATCAACTACTAGTAAGAAAGGATTGTAGTCTCTTACTATTGAAAATATTTCTGCTAATGAACTTGTTTCTATTATTTTTGTAACTGGTAGAAGGAAGGGCTCCAATAAGGTATCGGCTTCCATTTCACCTTTTGATATTGGCTTAGCTAGATAACGTAAATCTAATACACCTAATACATCATCTAAAGACTCACCAATTACAAAGAAGCGAGCGTGGCGAGTTTTATCTACTTCTTTCATAAGTTCTGAAAAGGTTATATTTTTTGGCAAAGTTACCATTTCAGATCTTGGAATCATTACTTCTTTAACCTGTGTATCTTTTAGAGCAAAAACTCCTTCAAGAATATTCTTCTCATCTGGTTTTAAACCTGTTACATTGTCTGTTTCTATAAGAGTTTCTAATTCTCCCGCTGATAAACCCGAGTTTAAAGAATCCCATTTGTTATTTAAATTGAACAAGCCCAAACAGGCGCTAGCAAAGAATTCTATTGTCGTAACTATAGGATTCATACCTTTTCTAACTGCATCGAATATTGTGGTTAACCTTAATGCAGCAGATTCTGGATTGTTAATTACTAGGGCTTTAGGAATTAGTCCAGAAACAAGAGTAACAATTAAAACAACAAATAAAAATAATAGAAGATCATAAAATCTATTTGATAAGGTATTGTTTTTCCAGTAATTATTAGCAATGTTATTGCTGAGCCATCCAATCGCAATTAATGAAATTGTTACTCCAAATTGAGAAGCAATTAAAGAAGATCTAAAGCGTTTTTGAATTTTTAAAATTGAAAATGCTCCTTTCTTTTTTTCTTCTATTAACCTTAAAACTTTACTTGGCCTTATTAATAAAAAAGAGAGTTCACTCGCTGCGAAAAAAGCAGGTAAAAATAAAAGAAATAAAAGTAGAGTTATTTTCATTCAATGACAAATGAATAATGGGGGTGGCGAGGATCGAACTCGCCTTAGCCAAATTATGAGTTTGGTGCATTCACCAGATTGCTACACCCCCAAGGGGATTTTTGTAATTTTAATTACATTGAATTTCAATATACAATATAAAAATAATATTTCAAAAAACACCTCATTAGGAAGTTTTTGTGAGATTTCTTTTTTTTCTTCTAATCTTTAAATATAAATTTAACTTTTATTAATGGGTAATTTTTCGGAAAAGTATGATTTAAAGAAAGCAAAATTGTTAAAACAGTTAATTGAAAAATCTTACAAGAAAGGAAACTTCACTTTATCTTCAGGAAAAAAAAGCAGTCATTACTTGAACTGTAAACCAGTGTCATTAAATGGCGAAGGCTTAAACTTAATAAGTGATTTATTTTTAGAGTTAAAGGACTCAAGGTCAAAAGCTGTAGCAGGATTGACATTAGGTGCAGACCCTATAGTAAGTGGATTAATTGTCAAAGCAGCGTTGCATGGCCTAGACCTTGATGGTTTAATAATTCGGAAAGAAATCAAAAAATATGGTACCAAAGCTGGAATAGAGGGCCCTAGATTAGAAGAAGGAACTTTGGTAACTGTTTTAGAGGATGTCGTTACAACTGCTGGTTCAGTGATAAAAGCTATAAAAAAGTTACGCGAAAATAATTATGTTGTTGAGGAAGTTTTGTCTATAGTTGATAGGCAAGAAGGGGGGTTAGAAGCCCTTGAAGATGAAAATGTTAAATTAAAGAGTCTTTTTACAATAAAAGACTTTTTATAATTATCTCAAAATGCAAGATATAAAAAAAAAGTTTTGGCTTGAAAAATTTTATTGTTTTTCTATTACTGGAAAAGATGCCAGAAAATTTTTGAATGGAATAACAACTAGTAATATTCTTAATTCAGAAAATAAAGTTATCAAAACTTGTTGGTTAACTCCAAATGGAGTTCTAAGGTCATTAATTGAAATTATTTTTTTAGAGAGAAACTTAGAAGTAATTATCCTAGCGGGTAACACAAATGAAATAATTGATTACTTTAATCAAATTATTTTTCCAGCGGATGATGTACTTCTAAGTGAACCTTTCTTGATAAATAGAATTCAGGAAATTGATGAATCTAGTTCATGGAGAACTTACCAGCCTATTTTCTTCAAAACAGAAGATAAAGAATTTGAAATATATAAAAATAAACTCAATTTACTAAATCCCAATGATCTAAAACTTTGGAAGATTAATCAAGCAATACCCTCATTAGAAATGGAAATAAACGGAAAAAATAATCCTCTTGAGCTTGGATTACAAGATCTTATAGATTTTAATAAAGGTTGTTATTTAGGACAAGAAACAATGTCAAAAATAAAAAATGTTTCTTCTTTAAAACAGGAAATAAGAATTTGGAAAACATTTGAATCTAATTTGAATTTAGAATTTGAAGATAAAAATTTATATATAAATTCTGCTAAGGATATTTCTGTAGGCAAAATCACTAGTTTTTTTAAATCAGATTCTCAAATAAAAGGTTTAGCAATGATAAAAAGAAAATATTTAGATGAAGGAAGTTATTTTTTTTCAGAAATTTTTGGAAAAATTATTATTAATAAATCCGTAGGATCAATTTTTCTTTAATTGATTTTTGATTAAATATTCTGCAATTTGTAGAGTAGCCAAACAATCATCTTTGTTATATTGGATAATTTTTTTTAAAAATATTTCGTTTTCTGTAATTTGATATTGAATCCACCAATAAAGGGCTTTCGAGCCACTTACATTTTTCTGCATCCATTCAAATCCAAGCCAATTAGAAACTGTTTTTAAGCCATAGTTTTTTAGTGGTAATATCCAAGACTTTCTTATGAAGGTATGTAAGTCTATAAATCTTGAGGTAAGTGAATCAATTTCTTCAAAACTAAAATTTAGGTTTTTAGCAATATTAATTATTGCTATCTTTTCAGTTTCTCCGTAATGTAAAACTGGCCATTCCTTCTGTGAAAAAAGTATTTCAATAATTTTCCTGTAAGACTCTTCTTTATTGTTTTGGAGATTTAAAATTGGTATATAAATAAGAGCTTCTTTTTTTGTAAACAAATTATTTATTTTTAAAAAACCATATAAAAAGTCATGCTTATCATCTGGATTTGACTCAATATCAAATACATAAAATCCCGAATATGTTTTTTCTAGTAGATCGTTAGTATCACTTTTATTGGCAATGCGATATGGTTCCCCAGAAATATAAGCTTGTGCTTGCTTTACAAATATGGACGCTTTTTCATACTTTTGATCGTTGAATTTAGACAATTTCTCTCCAAGTTGTTTTTCGCTATACGAAGCTAATGTTTGCGTATTAGATATTCCATTTGTTATTAGTAATGAGGCCGTTTTGGATCCTATCCCATCTATATCTGTTAGATATCCATTTTCTTTTGCTTCTTTGTCACAAAATTTTTGCCATGAGCAAATAGTACATTTTTTTCTATCTTGAGTTATTTCTGGCATAAATCCCTTCAAGCATTCATTCAAACTTAATAAAATATTCAAAACTTTTTTTCTTAATTTTTTATTTAAATAAATTTCTTCAACATTTACTTTTTTATCAAAACTTGAAATTACTAGTCCTTTCTCAATTTTAGATTCTTGAAAAGATTCCAAAAGCATAGAACTAAAAGTTAAGTCGAATAAATGTTCTTTAGTGGTTTTGTGGCCTAACTTATAAACAGCAGGTAAATATTTATATTGTCCCCATTTACTTTTACCTTTAGTCTTTACAAGTAATTGTGGACGTATCTCTGCGTTAATATTTTGGAAAAGATCCTCTTTGATTTTTAATCCAATTACCCCTTTATAACCATTTTCACAGGCTTTTAATCCTGTATATATTTCACTATTACAAAATTCAGAGAAAATCTGAAATTGATTAATTTTATCTATAGCTTTATGGGGAGACCAAACTTCATAAGATTTTTTACCCTTAAAATCTAGCCATGCTTTTCTTTTGCATCTTATAAAACTTTTTAAATGAAGAGAATTCAAATTATTTTTTAAGAGCGGTTTTAAAATTTACTCATATAAATTAGTATAGATAATTAGAAGAAATCAAGGAACTTTTAAATGTGACAGCTGATAAATTAGATAAGATAAAATTTGGAACTGATGGGTGGAGAGGAATCATTGGATTTGATTTTAATTTGTCCAATCTTTCAAGAGTTGTTGTTGCTGCATGCCAGGAGTTGCATTATCAATTCTATAAAGAAGTTAGTTCAAAGAAAATTATTATTGGATATGATCGTAGATTTATGGCTTATGAATTTGCCAAGCAAATAGTACCTTTTGTAAGAGGATGTGGTTTTGAACCGATCTTATCTAGTAGCTTTGTTACAACACCCTCTTGTAGTTTCTATGCCAAAGAAGTCGGTTGTCTTGGAGCGTTAGTAATTACCGCAAGTCATAATCCATATAATTGGCTAGGTCTGAAAATAAAGAGCTTTAATGGATGTTCTGTTGACGAATCTTTTACAAGTGAAGTTGAAAAAAGATTAATGCTTGGAAATTCAATTGAAAAAATAGATGGTATTAATCAATTGGTAGATATTAAGAAATTTCATTTAGATAGAATTAAATCCCTTTTTGATATTGACTATATTTCCAAGAGATTAAAAAAAATGAAATTGAGAATTTTTGTAGATTCTATGCATGGTTCAGCTGCAAATTGTATGTCTGAGATTTTTGCCTCTAATGATTTAGAAGTTATTTCAGAAATCAGGAAAGATGCTGATCCTTTTTTTGGAGGAAAACCTCCCGAACCTCTTTTGAATTATGCAGATGATCTAAAACAAACACTAATGAAAAATTCAACAAATGAAGTGAAAACTTTAGGAATTATATTTGATGGTGATGGTGATAGAATTGCGGCAATTGATGAAAAAGGAAGATACTCTAGTACTCAAGATTTACTCCCATACTTTATTAGCTATTTGGGCGAAATTAAAAATAATTCTTATCCAGTTTTAAAGACTGTTAGTGGTTCAGATATTATTAAAAATATATCAGTGAGTCAAAATAGAGATGTTTTTGAACTTCCAGTTGGCTTTAAATATATTGCTGAAAAAATGATTAAAGAAAAAATATTTATTGGAGGAGAGGAATCTGGGGGAGTTGGTTTTGGTGACTTTATGCCTGAAAGAGATGCTCTATATGCAGCGATGGTTTTATTAAATGGAATTGCTGAAAAATCTCAATATTTACATGAAACCTTAGATGAAATTCAAAAAGATTTTGGGCCAAGTTTTTATAAAAGAATTGATATTAAATTTCCAAATCAGTCAGAAAAAAATAACGTAAAAGAATTTATCATAGATAATATTCCTGAGAATATTAATAATCACAAGTTAAAAAGTATCTCAAAGATTGATGGAATAAAGTTGAGAATTGATAAAAATTTTTGGCTTCTTTTTAGGTTTTCAGGAACGGAACCTCTTTTAAGGTTATATTGTGAAGCACCAAAAGAATCTTATCTAATTGAGGTATTAGAGTGGGGTCAAGAATTTATAAATTTGGCAGGAAAATAAGGATGAAAAATTTATTTTTAGCGAGTAAAAATAAAGGTAAAATTGAAGAATATAAGAAATTGCTGGCTGGAGTTAATTGTAAATTGTTACTCCAGCCAGAATCATTAGAAGTTGAAGAGGATGGACTGACATTTAGAGATAATGCAATTAAAAAAGCAAGTGAAGTTTCGAGAAAAACAAATAATTTCTCAATAGCAGATGATTCAGGAATTTGTATTGAAGCACTAGATGGTAAGCCTGGTATTTACTCATCTAGATATGCAGAAAATGATCAGAAGAGAATTGCACGAGTTTTAGAAGAACTTGATGGAGTTCAAAATAGAAATGCTTTTTTTATTGCCAATATTTGTGTTTGTTCCCCAAATGGTGAAGTGATTATTGAATCTGAGGCCAAATGTCATGGGAATATTATTTTAAACCCGAGAGGAAAAGGTGGTTTTGGGTATGATCCAATTTTTGAGGAGAGTCATACCAGATTAACTTTCGCGGAAATGAATAATGATATTAAAGACTCTTGTAGTCATAGAGGTAAAGCATTAAAAAAGATTATTCCAGATTTAATTGATATTTTTTCTTAAATTCAATTAACCCAAGATCCATGAAGGCCATGAGGAATTGAAATGGGTAATTCATAAACAGCTAATTCTTTTAAGTCTTTTGCGTCTAATATCACTAAATCGCTTCCTCTTCTTTCTCCGTTCCATAGAAGTATAAATAAAAATCCCTCATCTTCTTTTGAAGAGTTTTCTGATGGAACCATAATTGGTTCACTAACAAAACCACTTGGACCTGCTGACCAAAAAATCTCTTCCCTAGAAGTTAAATTTATTTTTTTTATTGCTTGAAGAGGAGCATTCCCCAGCTTTTGTGATGTGCTTGCCATCCAACTAAAAGTTGCTTTTAATCCTAAGTTTTTAGGATTAACAACAGCAAATTCACAACATTGTTCACTGAAAGTTTCAAGTTCACAAGTTTTTGTCTTTAGATCGATAATTGATCTTTTCAGTTTTCCTTCTGGATATTTATCAAAATCAATATCCCTAAAATTCTCGTCTGGACCAACTGAAGGGAAATCATCATAAAAAATACTATCTAATACGATTTTGGAATCTTTTTCAAATGCGTTTACATGATGAAAAACGAATCCTTCTGGAGCATCTATTGTTAAAGGAGGCTGTCCTCTAAATAATCCACTTTCTCTGGGGATGATAAAAAACTTAGCCTTTTTATTTGGGTTTGACTTTAGACATTGTGCTGCTCCTTTTTGACCCATTACAAATGGAAGAGGATTGAAATCAATAGCATTCTGTAAAAATATTGCCCAATTAGTTGTAATTGCGAAATCATGAAGGAATGCAAAGCCATTAAAGGTATCTTTTCTGTCAAAAATGAGCTCTCCAGAATTTGTACAAGCATTATCAAATTCCATTAATCTAATGGTACTTTTTGGCCCTGTTTGTACTCCAAAAGTGACTAAAAGTTCTGAAGATGAATTTGAGTTTAGGTCTGTTTTGGGATGAGCACTAAATGCTTCGTTAGGCTTGAGTACTCCTTTTAATGTTGTTAAACCAATAGTTTCAAGACTATCAGGATCCATTGCATGTGGACCTGCTGCTTCCCATAATGCGAGAATTTCATCTCCTAATTTAATGACATGAGTATTAGCGATATTCTTGAATTTTAGATCTAATGCATTATTTAAAATTCCTCCATTTTTTTGTGTTCCAAAAACACCTCTATAAATAAATTTATCTATTTTTTCTTCCTCCAAATAGCCTTTAGTTTTAACGAATCTATTTGTTAAGAATGGCTGACCATCTTCGAATTTTATGGATGTTATCATCCCATCTCCATCAAATGGATGATGAACCCATTGTCCACCTCTCTCTAATATTCCTGGTCCATTTCTTAATAATGTTCCATTTAAATTTTTAATATCATTACCTTTGCTAATTTTTAGAGGCTCTTTAGTTAGCTCTTTTTCTACATTTTGATAAGCACTTGACCAATCTTCTTTTTTAAAAATATTAAGTTTATCAATTTTTTTATCTTGTAAATTAGTCACAACAAAATAATCACTTTGTATATCTTCGCCAAAAATCAACTGAATTGTGGCTGATTCGAAATAATTCCTATTTTATTGTTTTTCTAACATTCCTTTACTGCTTGGAATTGAATCAGATCTTCTTGGATCTATCTCGGTAGCCATTCTCATTGCTCTTGAAAAAGCTTTAAAGCAGGCCTCAACTATGTGATGTGAATTACTTCCTCGTATTTGATTAATATGCAGAGTGATGCCGCTGTTATTTACAAAGGCAATAAAAAACTCTCTTACTAGTTCAGTATCATAATTTCCTATTCTAGGAGCTTTTAATTGAAGATCATAAGATAGATGCGGTCTCCCAGAGCAGTCTAAAGTGACTTGAACTAATGCTTCATCTAATGGGGCAAAGAAATGTCCAAATCTGCTTATTCCTTTTCTTTCTCCCAAGGCTTTTGAAAATGCTTTGCCTAATGCGATTCCTACATCTTCATTTGTATGATGGTCATCAATATGGGTATCTCCAATTGCTTTTATTTTTAAATCGAACAAACCATGACTGGATATTTGATGAAGCATATGATCTAGGAATGGTATCCCGGTATCAATCTCAGAAATTCCATTTCCATCTAAGTTTATAAATACAGAAATATCTGTTTCATTCGTTTTTCTTTTTATTTCAGATTGCCTTAGAGATGACATTTTATGCAAAAAACTTAGTTTACATTCCATTAATGCAGTAACCCGCATCAACGTAAATTGTTTGGCCTGAAATGCCGCTAGAGAGATCACTTAATAAAAAAGCAGCTGTATTACCTACTTCTGTTTGAGTGACTGTTCTGCGTAAAGGAGCCTTTTCTTCAACATTGTGAATCATATCTAAAATGCCACCTATAGCAGAACTCGCAAGTGTTCTTATAGGCCCAGCACTTATTGCGTTAACTCTGACTTGTTTTTCGGGACCAAGTTCTGCAGAAAGATATCTTACTGAAGCTTCTAAAGCTGCTTTAGCAACTCCCATCACGTTATAGTTAGGAATCGCCCTTTCTGAACCTAAATAAGTTAATGAGACAACTCCAGCACCATCACTAAAAAGTGGTTTTGCTGCTTTGCATAAAGGTGCTAACGAATACGCACTTATATTAAGAGCCCTATCAAAACCCTCTGAAGTGGTAGCACTATAATCTCCAATCAATTCATCGCGTCCTGCAAATGCTAGGCAGTGAACTAATCCGTCAATTTGCCCCCAGTTGTCTTTTATATTTTTAAAGATTTCTTCAATTTGAGCTGGATTTTGAACATCAAGAGGCAAAAATAATGATGGGTTTAAAGGTTCAGTTAGTTCTCTAACTTTAGACTCGAATCTTCCCTTATCATCAGGCAAATATGTGATTCCAAGTTCTGCGCCAGCTTTTGAAAGTTGTTGAGCGATACCCCATGCTATTGAACGATTGTTGGCAATTCCCGTAACAAGAATTTTTTTACCAGTTAGATTTAGAAGCATTTTGTTTATTATTTCTATTATTCTCCTATATAAAAGTACCTATCTTTACGGATTACTGCAAAATATACAATAATTTTCAAATAACAAAGAATTTTTAACTTGAACATGGTAAGAACAAATTCTATGGTTTTGGAATTAGGTTTTCAATTACCGAATTTCGCAATGTTAAATGCTAATTCTTCAAAAAATGAATATTTTAATTCTCATAATCTAGATAATCGGCATTTACTTTTAATGTTTATTTGTGCCCATTGCCCATTTGTTAAATATATTGAGAATCAAATTTTCACCTTAAGTAAAGAAATTGAAAATACAGTTCAAACAGTTGCAATTTCTAGTAATGATATTGTCACTCATCCTTCAGATTCTCCTAAAAATTTGAGATTACAAGCACAAACACTGGGATGGAGTTTTCCTTATCTATATGATGAAAAT
Source organism: Prochlorococcus sp. AG-355-J04 (assembly GCA_003280885.1). Classification (GTDB taxonomy): domain Bacteria; phylum Cyanobacteriota; class Cyanobacteriia; order PCC-6307; family Cyanobiaceae; genus Prochlorococcus_A. Next base: position 62,106 of record QCDN01000004.1, read on the forward strand.
CAAAATTTTGCTAAGAAACTAAAAGCGGCATGCACCCCAGATTTTTATCTTTTTTCAAATGAAGGAGATGGTGATTTTTTATTGTATTATCATGGCCAATTAGACGAAAGTAGACCAGGTAATAATATCCCTCTATCTGGAAAAGATTTGCTCTCTGCCGTAAAAGATTTGAATCAAGATAATTCTTATCCTTCAAATCAAATGCCTTCTTTAGGTTGCAATATAAAATGGACTCCTGGTAAAGAACCAAGTTGGTTTAAATGAATTAAAATTTTTTTACCCATAGAAATATGGTTTAGGGTTAATATATTTACTATGCAGATACCTCCATTTACTTTAGATAGGCAGTTCCAAGAAATTGGCCCTGAAATTGAGAGTGAGGTTTCTAAAGTTTTAAAAGGGGGCCAGTATATTGGAGGACAAGAAATTGCCAAATTTGAGGAGAGTTTTTCAAATCTGATTGGTGTTGAAAATACTATTGGATGTAATAGTGGAACTGATGCTTTAGTATTAGCTTTGCGCGCATTAGATATTGGTGTGGGTGATGAAGTTATTACCTCATCTTTTAGTTTTTTTGCAACTGCAGAGGCTATTAGTGCAGTTGGTGCTGATCCTGTTTTGGTAGATATAGATCCAGACACTTATCTCATTAATACTGAACTAATAGAACAAGAAATAAATTCTAATACCAAGGCAATTATGCCAGTTCATCTATTTGGTAATGCAGTGAATATGACCTTAATAAAATCTTTGGCTAAGAAATATGACTTAAAAGTAATCGAAGATTGTGCTCAGGCAACATGCACAATGTGGGAAACTTCCAAAGTTGGTAGTATCGGTGATATAGGCTGTTTTAGCTTTTTCCCTACTAAAAATTTAGGAGCTGCTGGAGATGGTGGAGCAGTAACAACTTCAGATCAGAAGATTGCAAAAAAAATTAGAGAACTGGCTGTTCATGGCAGCCCAATAAGATATCATCATACCCAAATTGGATATAACAGCAGACTTGATACCATTCAAGCTGCCATATTAAACATTAAAATTAAATATATTTCTAAGTGGATTAATAATCGCCAAAAAATTGCTAATAATTATCTTGATTTATTAGAAAAAAATTCATTTATTAGTTTTCCAAAAATTAGCTCTAATTCAATTTCTCATTCTTGGAATCAATTTGTAATCAAATTAAGAAACGATAAATATTTTTTAAATGAAGATTTTTCAAATTTATTTGATACTGATTGCAAAAAATACTATTCCTTAAGGAATTTGGTAAAACAACAACTTTTTGAAAAAGGTATTAATTCAATTATTTATTATCCAATTCCAATACACGCACAAATAGCTTACAAAAATAAAAATTTTTCTAGAACAAAACTCATTAATACAGAGAGAATTTGTACAGAAGTTCTTAGTCTTCCAATGTTTCCTGAAATTTCTTATGAAGAGCAAGTTTATATAGCAGAAAATTTAAATAAAGTTTTAAAAAATTGTATACAGGAAATTCAAATTTCAGCATAAAGTGATTTAAATAATCTTTGTTGTATGTTGTGATTGACAATAGGGCTTGAATAATTATTTTTTTCTAAATCAGATATCCCCCCATTTAATAATTCTGAATTTGACACTTTAGATAATTCAGGAATCCAATATTTTATATATTCGCAAATAGGATCAAATTTTTTTGCTTGGGTATATGGATTAAAAATTCTGAGTGGTTTTGGATCCATACCGCTACTGGCGCTCCACTGCCATCCCCCATTATTTGCAGCTAAGTCTCCATCAACCAAAGTCTCCATAAATTTTTTCTCACCCATTTGCCAATTGCATATAAGATCTTTTACCAGAAATGAAGCGACTATCATCCTACATCTGTTATGCATCCAGCCAGTACTATTTAGTTGACGCATTGCAGCATCAACTATAGGAACTCCGGTCTCTCCGTTGCTCCAATGCTGAAACCATTCATTATTGTTTTGCCATGGAAAGTGATCCCATTTTTTTCTATATGGACCTTTCTCTAGCTCTGGGAAATGGAATAAGCAATGTTGATAAAATTCACGCCAAATAAGTTCTTTTTGCCAAGTTTCAATTGATAAATAATTTCCTTGATTTGCAAAATCTGAATTTAAATTTAATGTTGCGTTCCAAATTTTTCTAATGCTAATGGTGCCGAATCTGAGAGATGCACTTAGAAAAGATGTCCCATTATGGGAAGGAAAATCTCGTGCAGAATTATAAGAATATATTTTTTTTTCGTGAATGAAGTTTTCTAATAATGTTTCTGCAGCATTCTCTCCAGGTCTGCATGGACAAATAATCGAACTAGGAAATTTGATATTTTTGATAAATTTCTCTAGAACCGAATCAGATGAATTTATTGTCTTATTTTCTTTGAGTTTATTATCTATATCTTTAAACTGGAAAACAACTTTATCTTGGTCATATGGACCTAATAAATCCATTTTTGATTTAAGGTTTTTATAAAAAGGACCATAAACTGAATAAGGTTTATTATTTCCGGAAAATATTTTTAAAGGTTCTACTAATAAGTGATCCCAAGTTTCAATAACTTGAATATTTTGTTCTTCTAAATTTTTTTTTATTTTTAAATCGCGATTAATCTCATAAGGTTCAATTGATCTATTCCAAAAAACAAATTTAGCATTTATTTTCTTTGCTAATTGAGGAATTATTAATACCGGATCTCCTTCTTCCATGATTAATCTACTACCCATTTTTTTCCAATTATTTCCTAATTCTTGAAGCGAATTTCCTAGAAACCAAGCTCTTGAACTTGCATTGAAATCGTGTGGGTAATTTTTATCAAATATGTAAGTTGAAGTAATAGCATTTGATAATGAAAATGCTTTGATTAAAGCTTGATTGTCAAATATTCTTAAATCCTTTCTATGCCAAAAAAGTATTCTAGGTTTATTCATAATTTATTTAAAAATTGTTTAGCTCTAAACCAAGCTGTCACAGTTTTTGCATCAAGAATCTCATCCCCACTAGAAATAAGATTATCTAGTTCGTTCGGATCTAAAATTAATACTTCTATATCTTCATCTAAATCTCCTTTAACCTCGGAATTTAGTTTGCTCAAATCGCGCGCTAAAAATAAATAAATTTCTTCATCTGCATAACCAGGAGCGGGGACAAGAGTTCCTAGTTCATCCCATTTGTTTGCACTAAATCCAGTTTCTTCTTGTATTTCTCTTTTAATTGAATTAATAGGTGTTTCACCTATTTCTAATGTGCCTGCTGGAAATTCTAATAAATACCTCGAAACAGCAAATCTATATTGCCGAAGAACGATAACTTTATTGTCTTTTGTAATAGGTACGGCTAATGCTGCCCCAGGATGCTTAATGTATCCATATTCACCTTCGTGTCCATTTGGAAGCTCAATTCTATTTATTTCGAAACTAAATTTTTTTGACTTTAACTCAGATATTTTTTCTTTAAAAATGGATCTTTTAAAAAAGTTTAAGTTGCCCATGAATTTTAAATAAAAATAGCCTAACAGTTATTTTTTAGTTTTGTAAATCAATTAATAGACCATTTTGGGTCATCAAACTTTGTGATTTTTTGGCTTCTACTTAAGATTTCAGAAAGTGGTGTAATAACGAAATTCCGATTCATGAATCTAGGGTGAGGTAATGTTAATTCCTCGTCAACCGTATGAAAATCTTCCCACCAAAGAATATCTAAATCGAGACATCTTGATAGCCATTTCTTACCCTTTGGCGTCTTTTCTCGTCCGAAAAATCTCTCTAACTTTTTTAGCTCGTTTAAAAGTAATTTCGCCTCTTTATTTGATGGTTTTGGAAATGAAATACTTTTGACAAGCAATAGAGTATTTAAATAATTTGGCTGCTCGTTTTCTACTCCATGAGGTAATGTCTCATAAATTGAAGACCAAAAAAAGTTTGCATGAAATTTTCTTTTCTCTTCTTTTTTTTTGTTGGAATGATCTCCCCACTCATTTATTATTTCTTCTATTTTTGGTCTGCAAATTAATAGTGATTCAAGAGGGCTTCCGAATTTACTATCAATATTTGCTCCAAGGGATATACATAGTCCATTTTTGATATTAAGATTTGATAATTCCACTACGAAAAACAAAGTTATTGGATAAATTCTATATCAGGCATTTTTAAAGTGATTTTGAACTCCGAGTTAAAAGAAAAAGAAGAAATAAAAGATTTAATGAAGTTAAAGGATTCTTTTAGAGCTTTCCCCTTAGCGGCAATTACAGGTCATAGCTTATTGAAATTATCTTTGCTTTTGGCAGCGGTTGATCCTAGTTTAGGAGGAGTGATTATCGCTGGCGGTAGAGGTACTGGTAAGTCAGTATTAGCAAGGGGTTTGCATACTTTACTCCCTCCTATAGAGGTATTAGATAATGAATCAATACTGGAAAAGCTAACTAAGAGAAATAGTAAAACTTCAGTAAGACCTATTGGTAGGAACCTAGATCCAGATAAACCAGAGGAATGGGATACTAGTACTAATAAATTGTTAGAGGAGGCAATTGGAAGTGATTATTTGAATCAAAGTGAAGAAATTCCAAGAAAAGTAAGAGAGGCACCATTTATTCAAGTTCCCATTGGCATAACTGAAGACAGACTTGTTGGATCAATTGACGTCGCTGCCTCTTTAAGTACGGGGGAACAAGTTTTTCAGCCTGGAATTTTGGCAGAGGCTCATAGAGGTGTTCTTTATGTAGACGATATAAATTTATTGGATGATGGTATTGTAAATTTAATTCTTGAAGCTACAGGAAAAGAGAAAAATAATGTTGAAAGAGATGGTTTAAGCCTTTCTCATCCTTGTAAGTCACTTTTAATAGCAACTTATAATCCTGAAGAAGGTGCTTTAAGGGATCATGTTTTGGATCGTTTTGCTATTGTGCTTTCCGCAGATCAATCTATTGATAATTCTCAAAGAGTTGCGATTACAAAATCTGTTTTATCTCACGCAGAAAATAATATTAAATTTTCAGAAAAATGGTCCGAAGAGTCTGATAATTTATCCACACAATTAATTTTAGCAAGGCAATGGTTAAAGGATGTCAAGATAAAAAAAGAGCAAATTACCTATTTAGTAAACGAAGCTCTTAGAGGGGGAGTAGAAGGTCATAGATCAGAATTATTTGCAGTAAAAGTAGCAAAGGCTAATGCAGCTCTTCGCGGCGATGAGAATGTAAACTCTGAAGACCTAAAAGTCGCAGTAAGGTTAGTGATTCTTCCAAGAGCAATGCAAATACCTCCGGAAGATGATGATATTCAACCACCCCCTCCAGAAGATCAGAGTCCCCCACCTCCCCCTCAATCAAACAATGAAGAGTCTGAACCTGAGGCTAATGAAAATGATGATAATCAAGATCAAGAGCAACAAGAAGATAATTCTGATGGAGAAGAAGAATCTACTCCCGAAATACCTGAAGAATTCATATTAGATCCTGAGGCATGTATGGTTGATCCTGATTTATTGCTTTTTTCATCAGCAAAAGCTAAAGCTGGAAATAGTGGGAGTAGATCAGTGATATTTAGTGACAGTAGAGGTAGATATGTAAAACCCATTATTCCAAGAGGTAAAGTCAAAAGAATTGCTGTAGATGCTACTCTTCGAGCTGCCGCTCCTTATCAAAAATCTAGAAGACTAAGGAATCCTAATAAATCAATTGTTATTGAAGAAAATGATTTTAGGGCAAAGCTTCTTCAAAAAAAGGCGGGGGCTTTAGTTATTTTTCTCGTAGATGCTAGCGGCTCTATGGCTTTAAATAGGATGCAAAGTGCTAAAGGTGCTGTGATAAGACTTTTAACAGAGGCATATGAGAATAGAGATGAAGTAGCTCTTATTCCTTTTAGAGGTAATCAAGCCGAAGTTCTTTTACCTCCAACAAGATCAATAACTGCTGCAAAAAGAAGGTTAGAAACAATGCCTTGTGGTGGAGGATCACCATTGGCACATGGACTTACACAATCAGCAAAAGTAGCAAAAAATGCTCTTTCAACAGGAGATATAGGTCAGGTTATTGTTGTGGGAATTACTGATGGAAGAGGAAATGTCCCATTAGGATTATCTCTAGGACAAAATGAGGTTGAGGGAAAAGATAATGAAAATGAAAATGTCAATTTAAAACAAGAGGTTCTTGATATCGCTGCAAAATATCCAATGCTTGGAATAAAACTCTTAGTAATTGATACAGAGAGAAAATTTATAGCAAGTGGATTTGGTAAAGAATTAGCAGAGGCAGCCCAAGGGAAATATGTACAACTGCCAAAAGCAACAGACAAAGCAATAGCAGCTATGGCTTTAAATGCCATAAATGAATTCTAAATATTCCTTATGGGTAAATTTCGTTGAGGAATTTTGAAAGTCCAATCGTTAAATCTCTTATTGATTTAGTAAGTTCTTTATCTTGTGTTAATTTTTCAAAATCATCACTCATAGCATTAATTTTTGTGGAGATTGACCTAGCAGCATTAATTGTCAATTTAATGTCATTAAGGGTTTCTTTGTCATCGATAGCAGACAAAATGTTATTCAAATGATTTGCAGCAACTGTAATTTCTGTAATTAGAGGTTCAACTCTTTCTATTTCTTTTTTCGATAAATAAATTAATTCATCAAGATTTTCTTGTGTTTTGTCAAATTGATCAATTGAGTTCAGGATGTTCTCAATTAAGTTTTCTTGATTTGTTTCTTTTAAAAGTTGGCTTATCCTATTAGTTATATTTGAAAGACTTGATAGTTGTTTACCTGTAATAGTGTCTCCCTGACAAATAATTAATTTGGTATCGCATTTTTCGGATGTAGGTTTTGCAATGTTTTTAGGAATTGTCTTGTCACTAGTTTCTAAAGCGACTTGTACATCTCCTCCAAGAAAAGAATTCGTAACTACTCTTGCAAATGCTGGTCTTGGGAGAATAATGTCAGGATTATTTAAAACTATTTTTGCTTTAATTGATTCATTCGTAAACAAGATATCTTCTATTGATCCTACTAAGATTCCTCTGTAAGTAACTGGAGATTTTTTTGATAAACCGCTCGCGTTATTGAATTCAGCAAAGAGGTGCCAATTTTTTGAAGATAATCTTACTCCCCTTAGCCAAAAAGAAAAAAATGTGAATATTAAAATCCCTCCTAATAAGGAAAAACCAACTATTGAATCTCGTAAGCTTCTACGCATAATTTCTAAATGTCTTTGGGTTGCATTGGACCATCAAGTTTTCCATGCCTAAATTGAAATACATAAGGATCATTGCACTTTTTAAATTCATTAATAGAACCTGCCCATCTAAATTTGCCTCCATAAAGCATTAAAACTTTATTTGAAGTCCTTTCTATAGTACTAAGAACATGGCTAACCACAATAGATGATCCACTAGCTTTATCATTTGTTTTATTGATTAAATCTTCAATTCTTGATGAGGCAATTGGATCAAGACCGGCAGTTGGTTCATCAAAAAGTAATAAAGGTTTAGTCTTTGCCTTTAGGGTTTGATCATTAATTAATGCTCTGGCAAAACTTACTCTTTTTTGCATGCCACCGCTCAATTCATTTGGAAGTTTATTCTCCACATTAAATAATCCTACCTCAGCTAAACATTCACATACAATTTCATGAATTAACTTTCTTGATAGGTTTTTATTTCTTTTAAGGAGAAATCCAACATTTTCTTCAATAGTTAAAGATCCTAATAAGGCTGGGTTCTGAAAGACTAATCTTACATCAGGAGGATTATTTTGATCTAATCTCAAATATGTTTGTTTTTCTCCAAATATTCTGAACTCACCTTTGGTAGGTAAAATTAGGCCTGCCAGTATTTTTAAGATAGTTGATTTGCCAGAACCTGAGGGGCCAACAATAGCTAATTTCTCTCCATCTTTAAGTACAAAATTTAGTTGATTAAGCACATTAACTTCTCCCCAGCTAATAGAGAGGTTTTTTGTTTCAACTGCATAATTTAATTTTTTCAAAACTTATATAAAAGAAAAAAATTATCTTCTATTACATA
>QCDN01000005.1 GCA_003280885.1 Prochlorococcus sp. AG-355-J04
AATAGATTGCATACTCTTTAGATCTACAAGATTACAATTTAATACCTCTTCATAATCCTGAACTGAAATAAAATTATTTAAAAAACCTGAATATTTTGCATCTCCGCCTATAGTACTTGAAAGTATATATTTTGGATTGAATTTGTTAATCAATTTAGGAATTACATCAGCACCTTTTACAAAAGAACCCACTAGGGGTAATTCTAAATTTTTTGTAGGAGTAATGACTGCATCAAGACTTTGCTTGTTTAAATTTTCATCAAGAAATCCATGGGGTTCTATATAAAACCCATTATCTAGATCGTCTTTAACAATATATCCGTTTTCTATTTGTGGTACTGGAGCCCCAGCAGTGGCTTCAAAACTTAAATTAAAATGATTTGTCTTTTCAGTTGGCTTAAGCACTTTAATTGAACTAAAACCAATTTTTTTTAATGTTTCAACAGCACTTTTAGGGCAAATTATAGGAATATCCTTTCTGAACATTTCTAATGTTGGAACATGACAGTGGTCAGGTAATCCTTGGGTTAACAAAATAATATCTATTTTATTATCTATTGAAATTTCTTCTTCTAATGATCCTTTAAAAAACCACTCACCTGGTGGAAATATTAAATCTCCTTTGAGCCAAGGATCAATAATTAAATTGGTTTTTTTAAATTTTATAAGCCAACCATTTGAACCAAGGTAGGTCGCTTCAAAAGTCATTATCAATTAATTGTTTTATTAGACTATAAGGTAATTTTGGCTTTATCGAGGAATTACTAATTTAGATTAGTTTGCTTCATTTAAGATTTGAAATGACTTTCTTTTTAGATTAAATATTAGAACTTGATTATCTTTATAACTAATCTCAAGGTTTTCTTTTTCTAGCATTTGTATTGGTATTAGAGCTAATCCTCCTGTCCCTGAAAATATGATTGGCATAGTACTATTTTTAGTCCCATTCATTTTTTGTAAATCAATAGCTTGAGAAACTATTTTTCTGGCTTTATCAAATCCGTAGTCTTCTATTAATTCAGGCCATAAAAAGTTAACTAATTCATATTTCGAAAACTCAATTTGTACTGTTTTCATTAAAAAATAATAGATATATAGAGATTAATTAATTACGATATTTACTTAATTACTATCTTTAAACCTATCCATGACTAGTTGCAACATATCCACTACATCACCATCTGTTAAATTTAAATCCTTCTTTAAATCATTGCAAGTTAAATTCATTTCAAGTGCCGCTTCAGCCATATGATTAACTTTTTGGTTATCACCGCCCAATGAAATAAAGGGATTGAAGTTTTCTATCATTTAATACTTGTTGTTACTCCCTAGTTCTAGCTAAGAAATAATTAATTATCATTTATTGATACAGAAGCTTATAAATATGTTATTTAATGTTTAGAAAGTTTTTATTTTTAAACTAGCGATATTGATATACCTTTTGATATCAATGCGAATCTTCTGGCTCTGACTAGTAAAGGAAATATCAAATTTGTTCGTCTATTTGATTTAAAAACCCTAGAGAGTAACGAAAGTAAACTACTTGAGGGATTATTTATCTGTTTGCAAATAGTATTAATTGCATCTGCCCCATGAAAGATATCTTCATCTTTCAGGAGAATAGCTCCTTTATCTAGGTCATAACCTTTGTCTAAGAGGGATTTAATTAGAGTTAAATTTTTACGACCATCAAGAATTTTAATATTATTTAGCTTGCTTTTGATCTCAAGGAGCTCAGCAAAATGATTGCAGAATGGGCATTCTCCATCATAAATAAAGGTATAGTTGGAAGTCATTAGAAAAAAAGTTTTGGACGTCCTAAATAGCGCCAACAAAATAGACGTGCCTTGATAATAGAACAAATAATAAAAATTTTGTGGATTTCTTATGAAGGAATAGTTGTTAATCGATTCTAATAATTACGAAGAAATGTCTCAATATAGGTATATTTTTCATAATAATCTGTATGCTAACTCGGAGATATTATGTTTTAAAATCATGAATTTATTAGCTTCTTTTGCTTTAGGTGGTTTCAATCCATGGGCAGCAGGGTTTGGAATTGGTTCTTTGATCCTTTTTGGGCTTGTCGGTCTTGTGGCGGGTCCAAACCTAAAGAATTTTGACCCTGATGCATAAAACATCATATTCAATATAGATTTTAAAAGACTCATTTGAGTCTTTTTTTATGCAGTTTTATAAATTTATTTTTAGAATCGATCTAAATTATATTCTGCCAAAGAAATGTTGTTAAATCCTTTTTATCCATTTACTTTTTTGAAAATCTCTTCTCTAAAAGCTACGATTGTTTTTTTATCAATACTTTTAATTAAATCAAATTTGCTTAGATTAAAAGGGGGACTAATTGGAGCTCTTTTTGCCCTGATACTAATATCTGGTATTTTTGCCTCTAGTACCATAGCTTTAGGATCTTTAGTTTATGCCTATCGATTAAAAAAGAAATCCAATTCTGATGATAATCAAATACAAGATTTAGAAACTGTTAATGTTTAATATATTTTGTGAATCAATCTCATTCGGATAACCTAAAATGGAGTTCCAGGTACAAAATGCAAGATTAAAAATCCAAAACCGGCAGCAAAAATTATTGATACTGCGATGATTAGAAGGCCAGATGCCATCCCTCCTTCGTTAAAGGCCATTTAGTTAGTTATTCTTAAATAAATAATAGAACATATTTCTTTCCAGGTAATAGTTCTAATTACTCATATATCATCCAAATTTATTATTAATGGTGAATAAAAGTAAAAAGATGGAAGTTAATGAGATGATAAAACCAAATATTATTAATGATTTAGATTTGACGTTTTCATCTTTCTTAAGCTTATTTTTTGAAGAAGGAAAATTTCTATCTTTTTTTTTATAAATAAAATTGGAAAAAGGTTTAATCACGATAAATTTTAGATTTAAGCTAATTACCCTATGTTTTTGAACAAATCTTTATGGTAATCAACAACATTTTGACAACTTATAACAGGTGTAAATTCCATATGAATGCCAAATTTGGCTCTCCATGGAGCAAAATGCTCGAAAATTTCTTTATCACTCTCTGCCTTACATAAACAAACTACTCTACCTTCCCCTGGAGCATGAACTCTAAATAACATCTCAAATTTATCTGTTTTATCAGATTTTGCAATTTCACCGTTTTCCCAAGCTTCTACAAATAATTGATAAGCTTTCACTTGATTCTCAATATCTGGGAATTGGCAGTCAGCAAGAAATAATTGCATTGGAGTATTCTTAAGGTTTTACTCATTATCCCTCAAATACTTATTTATTAATAGGACTGTTTGAATTTGAAGATCAGAAAAAGAATATTTTCCTAAATAAAGTAAGAAGAGAGAGTCTCAAGGAATTTCCCAATATCTTTTTTATATAAACTATCTGTGATTTTTAAGGAGAATAATTCATAATCATTTATATCTTTTTTTTTATCAAAATTAATATTTCCCTTTAATGAAATATTTTTCATGATTTTATTGATCACTATTTAAAATTTAAACAAATATAAGTAAAAGGCAAATTTCTTTACATAATGTTTTTTTATGAGAGAAATTTCTAAGGCTAATAAATATTAATTAATTTATTTATTTATTTAAGAGTTAATTAATTTTCCTAAGATATATAAAAAAGAATTAGTTAAAGAAAAAATTACAGTTAATAAAGATGCAATAACAGGTAATAAATTGAACCATAATTGCGAAGTTGTCATTTTTGAATCAATAGGAAGAAAATTGGTTCTGTTTTTTATTCTTATTTGTAACCAAAAAATAGATAATGGATAAATAATTCTTGAGAAAGTAATTATCAATGAAGGCAAAATACCTTGGTTTGAATAAAGTATATATCCTGAAAAAAAGTATAACGCCCAAATTAGAACCCTTTGAATCAGAATTAATCCCTTGCTTTTGCCAGACATTATTAATTAATTAATTAATTTTTATAATTTTAGTCATTTTATATCTTTCAAAAAAAATGTTATTTATAGTGACTTTTTCTTTACGAATAATTTTCCATTCATTTTTAAGAAATAATTCATAACTTATTAAGCTTGCTTCAGTATACAGAGAATTTAAACCTTCTTTCTTTGCTTCATCTTCTAATTTATGAAGCAACTTAGAGCCGAAGCCTTTTCTTTGGAATTTACCTTTACAGTAAAATAACGCAATTCTATCGGTGGGATATCTTGTGGCAAAAGCAATAATAATTCCTTTTTTACTTATAAGCCATCCTTTTCCATTAATTATTGACTTTTCAAAATTTGGGTTATTCCAAGCTTGGCTTGACCAAGCTCTTTTTTGTTCATGACTATAAATTTTTTCATCTAAAGATTGAATTGAATCAAAATAAACCTTTTTTAATTCCAGTTGATCTTTAATGGTAATTTGTCTTAAATTCATATACAAATCTTTTATTTAATATGCCTAGTAAAAATATAGTTGCAATTGGGGGAGGAGGGTTTGGACGTTCATTAGGCTCTCTTGAAATTGAAAAATATATAGTTTCTTTAAGTGATAAAAAAAGACCTAAAATTTGCTTTATTCCAACAGCATCTGGCGATAGTAGTTTGTATAAACTAAATTTTTATAGAGCATTTTCTGAACTTGATTGTATAACAAGTCATATTGATTTCTTCTCTAGAACAGAAAACTTAGAAGAGAAAGTTTTAACTCAAGACATCATTTATGTTGGCGGAGGAAATACAAAAAGTATGTTAGCTGTTTGGAAAGAATGGAATTTACATAATATTTTGCGAAATGCTTATGAAAAAGGAATTGTGATGAGCGGTGTAAGTGCTGGAGCTATTTGTTGGTTTGATAAAGGTATTACTGATTCTTATGCTAAAGAATTAGCCATAATTGATTGCTTAGGCATAGTTGAAGGTATTGCGTGCCCGCATTTCGATGAAGAGAAAGAGAGGGAACCTTACGTTAATGATGTTATTCGGAGAGAAATTATTGAATCTTGTATATGTATTGAGGGCAATTGTGCCTTGCATATTAAAAATGATTTTGACTATTCCTCAATAAATTTTGGTAAAGGTAGAAACTGCTTTAGAGTCACAAGGGAAAATAGTATTGTAAAGAAAGAAATTCTTTGAAAAGAAAATATTTTTAATATATTTTAGATCTCATCATTCTTAGAGATAGAAGTAAATTCAATCCCTTTGTATTTTACGAAAGAGGCAGTCCAAACTTCTTTTGAGAGATTGCCAAGGTATTTTAGAAACTGTTGTGTATCTCCATCTCTTATCCATTCAGATTTAATGAATGGAAGTTCTTTCTGCATTCTTTTAGGATGCATATGTACAAGGAGCAAACCTTTTTCTTCAGAAACCCTTTTTAAAGCACCTTCATCACTTCTTTGAAACACTCTCATTAGAAGATTTAAAATTACCTCTTCTCCAAGTTTCTTGAAATTTTCTGATTCCTCTAAATTATCTTTAATTTCTTTACCTCCAAGAGGCATTGCTCTTACTAAGTTTTGCTCTATTAAAGCTATTGCAATTAGATAATTTTGGCTAGCCATATTCTAAAATAATACTTTTTTGTTATTCTACCCTCTAGAGTTAATGAAAATCTTTCATGGATTAAATATCAGCGATAGAAGAGAGGAAATAATCTATTAATTATTTTCCAATACAGTTAAACTTTATTTTTTTTATTTCAATTAGTAAAATTATAAATTTTATTTCTTATGAAGTTTTTTTTATTTTTATTTTTCGGGATTTTTGTAGGTCTTTATTTAGCATGGCCCGGTTTAGTAATACCAGATAATTGGAAATGTTTTAATCAAATTATTGCACAATCCGCAGAAGATAAAATTTCTTTAAAAGCTGGATTAGAGATTTCCCCCAGTTATTTTCTAAAGGCTAAGAATAAAAAGGCGACTTCCAAAATAAGAATCGTAGCAGATGCGTGTTTTCGTTAATATGTTGAGTGATTAAATATGAATAATGAACAATAATATAAGATTTGAATTGTCATTTAAAAATATTTCTCAGTTAGACAATAAACTTAATTTCTGCAAATTAAACAATATAAATAATATCAATATTCCATGTAAAGGACTTATAAAGAAGGATTTATTTAATTCAACTATTAAATATATATCTAAAAACTATAATGAATTTAATGTGACCTATCACTATAGTCTTTATCATCAATATTCAAAAAATAAAGAAAAATCCTATCAGAATTTATTAGATTTTGTTAAAAGTTCTCTGACTAATAAAAATTATGAAATTCTGCTTGTGTCGGGATCAAATAAGAAAAAAAATTTTGAATCAGTTGATGTATTAGATTATTTAAAAAAAGAAAAAAATTTAAAAGTTAAATTAGGTATAGCTTACAATCCATATTTGAAAAAATATTATAATATTTCTTCAGAAAGAGAGAGGTTCGAAAGAAAAATTTCGACTGGATTAATAAATTCAATTTGGTTCCAATATGGTACAGATATAAAAGTTCTTCAGAATGAGGTTAATTATATTAAAAACGTAGCAAAAAAAGAAAAATTAAATTTATTTGGAAGTTTATTTATTCCTTCTAAACAATTTATAGCACGGTTTAAATTTCGACCTTGGAAAGAGGTATATATATCTGAAAAGTGTTTATATGCCTTGGAGAATTTTTTTGATTTCACATACGATTTAGTTAGTTTTTATAAAAAAAATAATATTACACCTGTAATTGAGTCAGATTTTTCATCATCAGAGAAACTTGATTCTGTTTATAGTTTTTTAGAAAATGAAAGATAATTTCTGTTAATAGGTAATTATGAAAAGTGATTTTACATATGACTTAGTAATAATAGGTGGAGGAATATCTGCATGCGTCTTCGCTTCGAAGTATCTAAAAAATAATATTACAAAAAAAATTGCATTAGTTGAAATTGGTCGTGGACTTGGAGGAAGATCAAGTACAAGAATAAGCAAAAGATTTAAAGGATGGAAACTAAACCATGGGGCTCCAAACTTTAATATATCTAACAGTAAAAATAATCTTCTATTAAAAAGTTATATTGATGAATTATTGGAAAATCAATTTATTAAAATTGACGATTCTGATGCATTTTTTCTAAATCAAGATTTAAATTTAGAAACACAAAAAATATCTAAATTTTCTTGCGGGGTTAATTATCTATCTTTAGATTCTATGGGTCAATTATCGCAAAAAATAATTGAGTCTAATAATTTAAAGGGAAAAATTGATTTTTACTTTGAAACTTTAATTGTTGATTTGAAGTTTAATGATAAGGAATGGGTAATAACATCAAAAAATGGAAAAAAATTTAAATCTAAGTATCTTATTTGCTCAACTAATTTGTTGTTACATAAAAGGTCATTGAAAATATTGAATATTAATCAAATTCCATTAAGAAAAGCTATTCCTATAAATCATGACAAAAAAATAGATTTACTTTTAAATTTTTTAGAAGAACAATCATTTATTCCTAGGTTAACTTTCTTAATTTATACAAATGAAAATTATAGTTATAAAGATTTTTATTCCAAAAAACAAAGGTATTTTTATTTAAGAAAAAATTTAGAAAATAAATTTAAATTTGAAAGAATTATTTTTCAGCTGCAAGATAATAATAAATTAGGTATTGTCGTACATACAAAAAATATAGAGTTCATTAATTATTATTTAAATGCAAATAATGAAGAAGTTTTTAAACAAAAAATAATTACAAATTTCAATAAACTATTTGAAAATAATTCAGTAGTAAATAAATTAACTTTTGATCCAAAAATATCTATTATGAAATGGAGAGCTTCTCAACCTATTGGCGTTGCCGTTCCATTATCTTTACAAGTTAATAGAAAATATAGAATTGGATTTTGCGGAGACTGGTTTGAAGGTGATGGATTTGGCAGAATTGAAGGCTCAATTTTAAGTGCTTTAATATTAGAAAAAAAAATTAGTGATTTAATTAAATAATTTTTTTCAGAATGTGATCTATATCAGAGTTATTTTCAATAATGAATTTATTTGTATTATATTTTATGCTATTAGGTTTGAATTTTTTGTAATAAATGTCCCAAGATTTTAAGAAATCGTTTTCAGCTTGTTTTTTATCCTTCCCCCTTTCATTGATATCTCTTTGCAAAACTCTTTTCATGCACTCATTTTTTTTAGTTTTTATTTCTAAAAAATAATAATCTTTAATATTTAAAGTGCTTGAGAATTCTTTAGCAAAAATACCTTCAACAATTAAAAAACTAATATTATTTGTTTCGTTTAAGATATTTTGAACTTTTTTCTTTTCAAAATTATAATAACGACTATATATTGAAATTCCATTCTTAAAAATAAAATCAAAATCTTTTTTGAATAGTTTATGATTAAAACTAATTCTTCTATCAAAATAACCGTCTATGAATTTTGATAGTAATTTACTTTTTATACCTGTTTTATAATAATTATCGGTACTTAAAACAAAACCATTTTTATTTTTTTTAATTATTTGATTTGATAAAGTTGTTTTACCACTTCCAGAAGGACCACTTATAAATATAAGTTTCATTTTATTTATCTGCTTTTTATTAAGACTACAACTTTACTTTTAATAAGTGCTTTTAGTTTTTTAAAATACACTTTTTCTAATTTTATAGTTTCTAGACTAATATTAAATACCTTGCAATAGCTTGTAAGCTTGCATAAATATTAAATATGTGTCTTTATATAATTGTAAATAAATTATTTGTAATCAATTTCCAATTCTTTGTTATTGATTCTTCTTGGAATTAATAATAAATTATATTGAAGGTTTATTTCATTACTTGTATATCGCAATGATTTCTAAATTTCTAAGTAAGCTAAAATCTATTCTATCTAAAAGTGAAGTATCCCCTGAAACTCCCTTAAAGAAAGAAAAAAAAGCTACTAAGTCTGCAAAAACTTCAAAAACAAAAACAAAAACAGCTAACTCGAAGAAAAATATAGAAACTTTAGCTACACTTCCCGGTGTTGGAGCAAAAAGCGCAAAAGCTTTGTATGAGGCAGGATTTAAAACAAAAAAAGCAATTATTGCCGCTGATGAAAAAGATCTTCTTGCTGTGTCAGGAGTTGGAATAAATCTTGTTAAAAAGCTTAAAAATCTCAAATAATTTAAAATTTTTTAAAAATTAATAACAAATTAATTTGCTGTTAATTTATAAGCTTTAGCAAATCATCTCCTTTTTGCTTTTCTTCTCTGTTGCAATTTTCTTTTATATTTTTCAATAGGTGTTTCGTGATGCCTAAGTCTTTTTAGGTCAGCAAAGATTCCCGATTTGGATACTTGTCTTTTAAATCTTCTAAGGGCAGACTCAATTCCCTCATTTTCTCCAACTGTAACTTGTGTCAAAATTTTCTAAATAAATCTTATTTTAGCACTTAAACAGATATATTTAAAACTTAAAATTTCCACCAAAAATTTATAGTTTATTTAGCTTAATTGACTTATTTTTTTGTCCACTCCACAAATCTTTTTTTATTACTTTTTATATCTCGTAATGACTCAAAATAATATTTTTCCCAATTATCTTTAGGCAGTCCAAGAAATAACATTAGATTTAATGGGTATTGATTGCTATCAGAACAATTTCTAAAATCATCCCTGAATAAAAAGATTTCCTTTTTTAGAGCAATTGCGATACCCAATTCAATCATTACACCTTCATCTGGTGGATTTCCATTAACAATCGCAAAAATACAATCACATTCTTTTAAATCATGGAAATTACTTTTTGCAACTTCATATGCCCATTCACTTTCTTGTTGTGTTAATGGTTTTGCTCTCTCGAAAGGTTCAAATACTTCTACATTTAAATCATTGAAGATTTCAATAAATTCATATAAGAGAGTTTTTGTTTGTTTTGAAAATCCATATGGATTTGCCAAATATAATTTCTTTCTCATCTTAGGCCTCTTTTTTTGAGGAACTCTTCGCGGTCACTTTTTGAATTTAAGGAATTTTCCCATGGGAATACTATCCATTGGCTTTTTTTAGATATAAATACTGTATTCCACCATGTAGGTTTGATTTTACTAAATAATACAAAAAACATTGCTCCTTCAATATTCTTGAAGTTAGTTAGTGTAAGACCAGTTTCATAAACATCATCTACTATTAGTGAATTGCTTACTGGTTTTGAAATTAATTCAATTTTTAATTTATGGCTTAGTGCTACAGCCAGACATAATCCACCACGAGGAACTCCATATATTCCAGAAAACTCCTTAAACCTACATTTATTAGCTATTTGTTCTACGCTCTTATCAAATTCGCTCCAAGTAAAGTAACTTATCATCTTAATTTTCGTTTTTTTCTTTTGTAGAAGTGTAATTTGAAGCAATTACACTTAAAAGTGCTAATACTTGCTCATTTGGACAATTAGTATTTTTTTTTAAATTTTCACATTCATTTATTATCTTAGCGTATGTATCCTCTACAATACCGTTCATTTGATCGACACTAAAAGAATATGGTTTATTCATTTTTTAATTATTAGTTATTTTATTTTTACTTAAATATCTATCGAAGTAAATATTTTGAGTATTTAAAGATAAAGTTATTCCCACATGGGATCATTTAATTTTTCAATTCTTAGTGAAGAAGGAATATAAGTATGTAAAGTTTCAATTTTTATAGCCCATTTTTTTGAGTTACCTTTTAAACTTTCGCTTTCAATTAGGTTTGTTAGGGGAATTCTTTTTCTAACTTTAAGAAGACCTAAACAAGCTTCCCAGGCTTCATGATTTTTATAAATATCTAACCAAAAATCAAAAATGTTTTCCAATATTTCTAGAGGAATATCAAATGAAATTCCCATAGAAGGTTTTTCAATTAAAAAATTTTTGTTTTTTAGTTCATTTAATAAATTATTTACGTTTAAATTAATAGCTAAAAGGATATCTTTTGCCGATTCATTTCCTAGTAATTCTTTTCTATGGCAATCTAAAAGATTTTCATCTTCAAGGATATTTTCATCGCAATTTTTTATTCCCACAATCCAAAACCCTTCTCCATTATTTACTCCACTAGCAAGAAATAGATATTGAGGTGAATTCTCCAAGATTAAAAATTATTTTTCCCATTTTTAACATTTTTTGCTTGATATGAAAATAATTTTGCTGTCCAATTAACAATATAAACTCCCCATATAAAATATTTAGTTGTTAATATGAAGTTTTGAAAATGTTTGATGTAAACGAACTAAAACTTATGTTTTTGGATCCCACTGATTTGATAATCAATTATATAAACATATACCTTTATAGTTATAAAACAATTAAATCTATTTTTTCTTAGGAAATAATTTTCCTATTTTCTCCTTTTGCAAATACTCTTTTTTAGTTCTTATTTTTTTATCTTCTATTGATTCTTTATTAATACTTACTGCATAAATGATATAGAAAATCATACCAGTGAATATTAGTCCTAAAAAAATAATCAATATTCCTATAGGTTCACTGGGGCTGAAAATTTTGAGATCTAAACCTGTATTTAGGGAAGCTATCATCAATAAACTAATTCCTTAAAGCAATTTTAAGTAAATCTAATTGATTTCTTCGTATCCAAAAAATGTAGCATTGTCTGAATTTTTATACCCGTTAGCTGCTTCCTGTGGGTTTTGACTGTCAATTTTTCTTGCTTTAGCATGAATCATGTTGAATGGAAAAATCACAGCTCCTACAAAAAAATGAAGAATTAAGAAATCTGAAGGAAGTCCATTTGTCCAATCAGGGAAAAAAAGCAATGTCATCAATGATTCGTACATATAAGTAGTCAAATTAACCTCTGACTATTATTACTGAACTTATCGCAATACTTTTAATTTTTAATAAATTGAAATTTAATTTGCTTTTAATAATTATTAGATTTGATTGAAAAGACAATTTAAAAACTCTATTATAATATTTATAAAGTATCAATTAATAGCTGTTGTTAAAATTCTTTTTTGGCTTATTTTTATTTATATTTTTTCAATTAAAGCCTGCAATAGGCTTAGCTTTTGATACTTCAGACCCAAGTGTTAGTTTGCTACAAAATAGGATCTCTAATAATTTCTCTAAGAAATATTGCAATGCTATTCAAAATGGTTTTTCTAAAGATGAAGCAATGAAATCAGCTATAGTAAAAACTGAAAATATTATATCTTTCTCTTACAATCCACAGAAAAAATGGATTGAGAAAAATGACTTGGCAAATCAGATTTCTCTGCAGGTAGTAAATGATTGTGGATGGTTATTTGGATTAATTGGAAAGGAGGGCGTTGATTATTTTAAATCTTATTTTCTTGAAATTTACGAAAAAACTACTCCTGACAAAAATTTTTCAAGATAGAGAAGGTTAATGAATAATATTTCAGATAAATTAGTGTTGACTATAATTTTGATTACTATCCTTTTAGTATTTGGATTGATTTTTTCAGTAAAGTCTCCAGAGAGAAAGGTTATAGATTCGCCAATAATGTGGAAAGATGATTATTCAAATATTACGATTTTCAGGAATAAAATAAATTCAGAAAGAAAAAGAATAATTTAAATAAAAAATCATTACTTACTAAAAATAGAATGATACTATTCAAACTTATTCAAAAAAATTTTTCTAGGCTAATTGCATTTATGAATCCATTTTTTAATTTAAGTAGTTCAAAAGAACTGATGCTAGTTTTAAATCATCATTAAACCACGCTCGTATCGCCATAGCCCTTCGAGGATCATAAAAATTTTGTTTTCTGTACCAACTAAGAACTTCTGAATCTGATTTCTTACCATTACATGACAAACAACACGGGACGCAGTTCCTTGTACTGCTAGTACCACCTTTTGACATTGGATGAAGATGATCAAGTGATTCTGATGGTTTACCGCAATAAATACATTTAAACTTGGTAACTTTATTAAGAGATTCTCTCCAATTTTTATTACTTATCTTTGGACAAAACTGTTCAAGGTAAATTGCATCTTGTTTATGCATGATATTCTTGACATTTTTCTGATAATAACAGTTATTTCTTAAATATGATTGATAAAGATAAGATAATACTTTCTAAGTCTTATGCTTATTATGAAAATAATTTTCTAGAACACAGGTAATTTGTAGTTTGTGCTTTATTTATTAACCAAATTTTTAGGTAGTTCTCATCATTCTTTATTTAAAAGTATTTATATCTTTTTGATATCCTTTTTTTCTAATAGTTTCTCAGCAATTTCTGGAGGAGGAGCAGGATTACTTCAATTGCCAGCATTGATTTTATCTGGTGTTCCTTATTATCAGTCTCTGGCTAGTCATAAATTTGCAACAGTAGCATTAGGAATCGGAAGTTCACTAAGAAATTATAAATCTTTAGGGAATGATATTAGTATTGCTCGTCAAATTTTAATTTTTGGATTGCCAGGTGTAATTTTAGGGTCTTTTATCGTTGAATATATTTCAGAAAAGTATTTGTACTTAATCTTAGGAATTATTTCAATATTATTAGCTTTTTACTCATTCTTTAAACCAGATTTGGGATTGTCATCTGGGAATAATAAGCTTTACAAAGTTCATAAAATTAGATTTTTAATTTTTATATTCCTTATAGGGATTTTGAATGGTTCTATTTCTTCAGGTACTGGATTGCTTGTAACAATACTTTTAATAAAAACTTTTGAAATGGATTTTCTTCGAGCTATAAGTTTGACATTCTTTACCGTTGGGATTTTTTGGAATTTTATCGGAGCAGTTTTTTTGACTAAAATAGGATCAGTTCCTTCAAATATATTAATATTATTAATAATTGGTTCTTTTTCAGGGGGATATTTTGGGGCTCACTTATCAAAATTAAATGGAAATATATTAATTAAGAAAACTTTTACAATAGTTTGTATTTCAGTTGGTACTTCCTTGTTGATTAAATCCATAAAAAATTTTTTTAATTAATTGATAATAACAGTACACTTTTTGTGAAAAGTCTAAGACAGGTTAATTAGTTAAAAAGATAAATTAATTTTTATCTTTATTATTAAAAAGGGGTTATGAACAACTCGTTCATTAAATAATACTTTTAGAGAGACCTTATAAAAAAAAAGGCCTCACATTTGTGGGGCCGGGTGATGGGGAACCTTATTTTTAAACCAATTTCTTAAAAAATGCAACCCCCTATCTGTAGCGCAAATATGACTAACCTAATACACCACAGATAGTGCTTTGTCGATTTTCTTATATTTGAATTAATAAATTCCGAAATAATTTTGTAATTTTAAAGTTTCTTATTAAAAATCGAATTTCACGATTTGAAGTGTTTTTGGTAATTTTACTTGTTAAAAATTTCATGCATTGTATTATTCGTAAGAACTTTGCTAGTTAGAATGCTTTAATGATTGAATTAACTTTACTTACTCTTTTGAACTATGTTGGGGATAATTTCTGTGAATATAGAAATATAGGCCATGATAATTATAAATCTTTACTTCTTTCATACAGTGATGCAAGTAATAAATTTGGAGCATTAGAGGTTAAAAGGGTTATCGAAAAGTCAGACAATTTTAAAGTTACGGCAGTTGCTATTGCTGCAATTAAATGCCCTCAGCATATAGTTAAGTAATGAAGTTTGAATTAAAAACTGAAAATGAAAATTATTCAAAATCAATTTCAAAATTTTTTGGTGTAGTTTTTGTTATCACATTAATAATTATCATTTGTGATATTGCACTAAAATTAGGAACCATATCTAGAAATCATGAAATCGAATACAACTGTAGACTATTATCTGTTGAAAAATCTAAACGTTATTTTAGGAAATTATCTAGGCTTTCTAATTTGAAAAGTAAACAACAAATTTGGGAATTTTGTAGGGAAGTTATTGAATAATATTTAGCTAGACGCTGATGAATAAAACTTTAATGCAAATAACCAGAACTTTCTTGAAGTCTTTATAAATACTGCTGCAACAATAATTTCAAGCAATATTTTCCACAATTGAGAAAGACCTAGAAAAACTTCAGAAGGAATTGTAGTTATAAAAGCAATAGGAATGAAAACACTAAAAAATATTCTTAAAGAAAATGAAAATGAATTTAGAGGAAATCTTCCAATATAAAGAAATGATCTTAATACTTCTATTGCATTCCAAGTCTTAACAAACCAAATAGTAGTAGTAGATATAAAAAACCATAGGCTATATAAAATACAAATCGAGCAACTTATCGTAATCAAGGATAAGCTTAGAAAACTTAAACTTAAAATTATTTGATTTATTCTTATGCAGAAGAGCAATAAGAAAAATCCAAGCATAATTTCTAAAAAACCAGATGGATTTATTTTTTTTAATGAAATAAAAAACTGACTATCAATAGGTTTTAAAAGTACGAAGTCTAATGTTCCTTCTCTTATATGTTTAACTATTTCTGTAAGATTAGGATTGAACCATGTATTTGTTATTCCATTCAAAATTGTATAAATAGCTTGGATTATTAGTGCCTGTTCAAATTTCCACCCTCCAATAAATCCATTATTTTGAAAGAAAATAGATAATAGAAAAATACTCCCTACTAAACTTAAAATTGCAGTAATTAAATCTACTAATATATTTGTCTTATACTCCAATTCAGAAGCTAAAGAAGTATGTAAGAATTTTTTATAAACTTTTAAATATTTTCTTAAATTCATGACCCCATTGCTGTATATTTTTTCGTTCCTTCAGACCAGATTCTTTTAAATAATGGGAAAAGTAAAAAAATCCATAGAATTTGCATACTTAAGCCTCCGCTAATATTTGTTTCATTACCTGACAGTAAGTTCGCAGGGAAATCAATTAAATATGGAAAAGGAGTCAAATAAATCCAAGATTTAACATATGTGGGGAATGAGACTACTGGTGCTAAAAGACCTGAGAGAAATAAAGTTGGAATAAATAACAATCTTTCTATCGATGATGCTTTCTCTGTCCAGAAACATAGACATGCAACTATTGACTGAATTAAAAATTGAATCAAGAAGGATAAGAAAGTAGATACTATCGATAGGAGTAAAATACCTAAATTTGGTATCCATAAACTTTCTGGATTAAAAATAAAAAAGAAAAATGCGATTATTAGTGCGAAAGGAAATCTTGTTATTTGTTCAGCAAGATGTTGTGCAAAATACCTGAAAAATGGATTTAAGGGTTGGATTAAATATGGAGATACTTTCCCCATAAGAGAATCCTCTTCAAAACTAAATACAACCCAAACTACAGAAAACTGTCTTACAAAAAAAGCACATAAGAAATACCTTGAAAGCATAACATCACTAATGTTTATGGATTCATTAAGATTATTGTTTGTCCAAATATTTAACATGAAAAAAGGAATAATCCCTGAAATTGCCCATAATGCAATTTCTACCCTATATTCCAACATGTTTGAATATTGGACTTTTAATAAGGTTAATAATTTACGGTTAATCAATTTAAATATCATAATCTTTTTTGATTAATACCTTCCCAATAACTTCATCTATAGGTGGTTCATTTATATAAAGGTCTTCAATATCAAAATTATTTAGGATAGTTTTTAGCGAAGAGGTAATAGAGTTTTTTTCGATTTTTATAGTGATTTCATTCTTTATTCTATTTTTAACAGTAAAACAGGAATTTTCTAATTTAATTGCTTCCTCTTCTGAGCGACAAACTATTAATATTTCTTTAACAGGAGAAAGTTTTTTTAATAATAGGTCAAGTTTTCCATCATATGATATCGCCCCTTCGTGCACACATATAACTCTCTTGCATAGCGATGTAATATCTTTCATGTAATGACTGGTTAGGCATATCGTTGCATTAGTTTCCTTATTGTATTTTTGAAGGAATTTTCTTAAATTTCTCTGTGCATTAATATCTAATCCAAGTGTCGGCTCGTCTAAAAATAGAATATTTGGTTCATGTATCAAAGCTGCAAGTAATTCTGATTTCATACGCTGACCTAATGAAAGTTTTCTAACGGGTATGAATAGCTCTTCATCAATTTCAAGCATTTCCGATAGTTTTTTTATTCTCTTTTTAGCTTCGAACTTATCTAAGTCATATATTGATGCATTCAAATAGAATGATTCAATTGGCGGAAGATCCCAAATAAGCTGTTGCTTTTGTCCCATTATTAAGGTGATATTCTTTAGGAAATTTTCTTTTCTCCTGTAAGGTAAGTAGCCTGAAACCAAAATCGAACCTTCACTTGGATAAATTAAGCCACAAAGCATTTTTAATATTGTTGTTTTTCCAGCTCCATTAGCACCTAGAAAACCTACTATTTCTCCCTCTTTAATTTCAAAACTTATATCTTTTATAACTTTTATACTTTTTGTTTGTCTTCTAAAAAAATGTTTAATTGTTCCTTTTAAGCCTGGTTCTTTGGAAGAGATATCAAATGACTTAGATAAATTTCTTACATCGATAATATTTTGTACCATTTAAAAATTTAAATTATTGAAATTTTATATTTAAATAAATTTTTGAATTATCTTATTTTAGAAAATTTTTCAACCAATTAAAAAATATCTTTAAACGACACAACCAGCCAGATAAAAAAGTTAATTGGATTAAGTAACTCGCTTACCTTATTTTTGTTTTCATAATTTAATCCTCTTAAAAAATCAAATATAAAATTACTATTCTCTTTTTTATCATTATTTTTTTTAATTACATTACCATTTTCGTCGAGCAGATCAATTTCATCCTCAAAAAACCATTGCTCTTTCCCATTAGATAATTGCAAGACGACTCCAATGCCTTTGCCATCAGTTATTCTGAAATCACTTATCTTACCCAATGAAGAAAAATTTATCGCATCAATAGTTTCTTTGGTAAGTCTATCCTTAGATAGTTCTAGGTTAACTTGAACAGAATTTCCTATCTTAACCTTGTCTAAAATTGACATTTTTTTAGGTTATTATACTTAGTCATAAGGGATTTATGCGATTAATTCAGAATTATTGATTTATTTCAATATTTACGATTTTTTGAAAACAGCTTCAAGGATTCTCTTTATTGTAATTGTTAATACTCTTAAAAATACAAAAAATAGACCTAACCAACCTAATATGACAGCTATTGATAACAAGCTTGAACCTAAATCACGCTGTAGCAAATTCTGCATATAGTATTTCTAAATTAGATAGTTGTAACTCTACTTTATGAGATTACTTATTAAAGATAAAAATGTTTAAAATTCAGATTTATTAAATAATTTTTTTATTGGCGTATTTATTAGATATGATTTGTAAGTTAAAATTTAGCTAGAAATTAATTTAATATTTTGGATCTATCTTTGAACTCATACATTGGAATGCTTTTTATCATTATTGGCCTAATTGTTAGAGTTGACTTGAAATTCTCCATTCAAAAAGATCTAAAATAATTACTAATAAGCTCTTTTGAAGTAGGAATTAATAATCTTTTTTTTAAATTGCTGTAACTATTGCAAAGACTAAAAAAGCAGCCTTAAAGCTGCTTCCAAATGGTGGCGGGGGGGAGATTTGAACTTCCGACCTTCGGGTTATGAGCCCGACGAGCTACCAGACTGCTCTACCCCGCGTCATATACATAGCATACATCTGAAAGGGTTATTTTTCCTGTTTTTTTAGGATTCTTGGAATTTTAATTTACCTTTAACTTCAAGTCGCACTCCTTCGGAAAAATTAAAAACCTTTTCTTCGATGTCTTGAATTCTTAAGTCAGATATCCACTCTAATTGTTTTAGTAAGTGAAGACTAACAGCATGCTTTGCTCTCTTTGAACCGTCTTCTACTTTTAAAGCTAGTCCTATCCCTTCATTTACCTTACATAGGCACTGTATTCCTTCGGCACCACCTTTACCTATAACTTTCCCATGTGAAGCTTTAATTATTTCTGTATCAAATTTATTTTTGTCACTTATCATTGTTGGGTTTATTGTTATGGCTCTACTGATTTGTTCTAATTCAGCATTTTCGGAACTACTTAGAAGTGAATATAACCTCGACATTTCTAATAGTTTTAAATACAGAGTGGGAGCACCACAATCATCACGTTCTGCGTTTATTTCAGATGCCGGGATTTCAAGGAGTTCAGAAACTATTCTGAATATTTCGATTTGAAGTGGATGATCCCCCTTTAGGTAACTATCTAATGGCCAATTCATTTTTTTGCATGTTGCTAAAAAAGCAGCATGTTTACCCGAACAATTATGTTCTAATGGACTCGTCTTGTTTATTGGACATTTCAGATTATCGATATCAATGTCATATTCCCATAAAATTTTGAAAGCTTCCCTTGAATGTAGTTTTGATCCACTGTGTGACCCGCATGCTAAAGCAATTGATTTTGTTTCATTATTGATTTTTGATGCAGCCCCACTACTAACGAAAGGAATTGCTTGAAACGGTTTTAGTGCAGACCTTATGAAACTCTTATATTCTGGATTCCCTGCGCACATTAAAACTCTTCCTTTTTTGTCAGTAATGACAGCATGAATTTTATGGATCGACTCAATATTTGATCCTCTCATTAAGGTTGCTTGTATAGGAGGATTGTTAGAAGTATAGAGGTTTTTAAAATTAGAACTCATTTAAAAATCGTTATTTTGAAAAATCAAAATGCCAGACAAAGCTAAGACAGAAATAATAGAAAGAATTTGAATTAAATTTTTTAAAATAGGCTTTACCTCAATTGAGGCAATAAGTGATTCTTTTTCTTTCAAAGCTAATGGTTTTTCCCATACTTGTCCGTCATACCAACCTGATTCCTCATATTCAACTTTTTCGGATGTTAATCTTTTAAAAATATGATTCCAACCTAAAAATAATCTTATTGAAATTAAAAGAGGTATTGATAAGCTGCTAAAAAAACTTAATAGAATATACTTTAAAAGGGACGTTTTGAAATATACACTTCCTGAAGAAATAACAAGAAATAGAACAAAAGCTCCTACCCAGAACTTTATCAATATAAGAATTAGTGACTTTTTTGTTTTTGGCCAAGAAAAAATTTTTGATTTTGATAATTCTATGAATTCATTTGTGGGTTGTTGTTCTCTAGGAACAGGACATTTAGATTGATTCATAAAATAAAATTATGGAAATATAAGATTTTCTCCATTACTCCAGAATGATTCAAGATCATAATATTTTCTTATTTCTGGCTGAAAAATATTTACTATCAAATCACCATAATCGAGTAAAGCCCATTTCGCTTCGTTAACCCCTTCTTTTCGTATCGGTTCAACTTTAGCCTTTTCTCTAAGCTCTCCCTCTACAGAATTAGTTATAGATCTAACCTGTACATCAGATAATCCTTCTGCAATCAAAATCCATTCGCTTATAAATGATACTTTGTCAATTTTTATGAGTTTTATATCTCTTGCCTTTTTTTCATCACATGCTTTAGCTGCCATTAAAACCAAACTTTTATTGTCCATAAACATTTTCACTTGAAACAGATTTTTCTGAACCTTCTTGCTGAGATAATTCTGATCTTGCTTTTTCTGCACTTTTTCTTAAGGCATCTAATCTATCTTCAAAAAAACTTCTTTTTTTCTTTTTTCGTGTCTTTTCTATTAGCTCCTTTAATGCTCCTCCAAGACTTTTATAAGCATTTGGAATGCTGTATCCAAATCTACAAGCAAGATCTATAGCTCTTTCATCTGCATAAATAGCATCTTGAAGCTTTTTTTCGGAATTATTTTTTAAATATAATCTATATCCTGCAAAACTTGATAAACCAAGCGCGAGTAATAAAAGTAACCCATCTTGGACCCACAACTCACCTATCGCACCTCCAAGTCCTATGGCAAGAGCTGCCATTTCCCAGCCATCTCTTGGAATTGTGTCATTTTGGATTTTCCCAACTTCGTGCCAAAATAATAAATTTCTATGGTCAATAGCAAAGTTATCCCATTCATCTAAATCTATTTGGATTTCTACTTCGTCACGACCGATTTCCTCAAGTGTGATTAAAGGTGGATCTATTGCCGCAGCAGCTTCAACAAATACCCAACTTTCATTCTCTGGAGGCAACAAACTTTTAAGTCGCTGAAGTTCGCTCATAAAAAATTAATTTCTTTCAATACTATAGAAACAAATGTTGCTTTTCAAGTAACTTGATTAACATCTGATGATTTATAAGTACCATGAAATAAATGAAGGTTTAAATTATGCCTCAAAGAGGTGATCTTAAAAAAATTCTTATTCTAGGTTCGGGACCGATTGTTATAGGACAAGCATGCGAATTTGATTACTCTGGCACTCAAGCTTGCAAAGCACTAAGAAATGCTGGTTATGAAATTGTCTTGATAAATTCAAATCCAGCTTCAATAATGACTGATCCTGATATCGCAAGTAAAACATATATTGAACCATTGACTCCTGAAATTGTTTCTCAGATCATTCTAAGAGAAAAACCTGATGCGATTCTTCCCACTATGGGAGGTCAAACCGCTTTGAATCTTGCGGTTAAATTATCAGAGTCAGATTTTTTAAAACATAATAATATTGAATTAATTGGAGCTGATTTAAGGGCTATTCATAAAGCTGAGGATAGAAAATTATTTAAAGAATCGATGGAGAAAATAAATGTAAATGTTTGTCCATCTGGTATTGCATCTAACTTGGATGAAGCTATTAAGGTATCAAAAAAAATTAGTTCCTATCCTCTTATAATCAGGCCTGCATTTACTTTAGGTGGAGTAGGAGGTGGAATTGCTTTTAACCTTGAAGAATTTGTCGAGCTGTGTAAATCAGGTTTAGAGGAAAGTCCAAGTAATCAAATATTAATTGAAAAATCACTCATTGGATGGAAGGAATTTGAGCTAGAAGTAATGAGAGATACTGCTGACAATGTGGTGATAGTTTGCAGTATTGAAAATTTAGACCCAATGGGTGTCCACACTGGAGATTCGATTACTGTAGCTCCTGCACAGACTTTAACAGATAAGGAGTATCAGAGATTGCGTGATTTGTCTTTGAAAATCATTAGGGAGGTAGGAGTTGAAACAGGAGGGAGTAATATTCAATTTGCAATAAATCCATCTAATGGAGAAGTAATTGTCATAGAAATGAATCCTCGTGTGAGTAGATCCTCTGCTTTAGCAAGCAAAGCAACTGGATTCCCCATAGCTAAGATTGCAGCTTTATTATCTGTTGGCTATACACTTGATGAAATTATTAATGACATTACAAAAAAAACACCTGCATGTTTTGAGCCATCAATTGATTACGTAGTTACTAAAATTCCAAGATTTGCCTTTGAAAAGTTTAAAGGCTCATCTAATACCTTAAGTACTTCGATGAAATCCGTTGGTGAGTCAATGGCAATAGGTCGTTCTTTTGAAGAATCATTTCAGAAAGCATTAAGATCATTGGAAGTAGGTGTTTTTGGTTGGGAATGTGATTCATTAGATGAATTTAAAAACGAGAGTCACATTAAAAATAGTTTAAGAAACCCTACATCTGAAAGAATTCTCTTAGTTAAAAAAGCTATGCAGCTTGGGAAAACTAATTCTTATATTCAAAAAGTTACAAATATAGATTTATGGTTTATAGAAAAATTACGTAATATCTTTAATTTTGAAAATGATTTTTTGAAAAATAAAGAACTTTATTCTCTAGATAGGGATTTGATGTTGCATGCTAAACAATTAGGCTTTTCAGATCAACAGATAGCAAAGTTAACTAATTCTGAGTTCTTTGAAGTGAGAAGACATAGAAAAGAACTAAATATAATACCAATTTATAAAACTGTTGATACTTGTTCAGCAGAATTCTCATCATCAACTCCCTACCATTATTCAACTTACGAAGAATCTTTCATTAATTTTAATTCTCAAATTTTTGATAGCGAGATTTTAGATAATAGTAAATCAAAAAAAATTATGATTCTAGGAGGAGGTCCAAACAGAATTGGACAGGGAATAGAATTTGATTACTGTTGCTGTCATGCTTCATATCAAGCCTCTACGAGTGGTTATAAAACAATAATGGTAAATAGTAACCCTGAAACTGTATCGACAGACTATGATACTAGCGATATTTTATATTTTGAACCTGTAACTTTGGAGGATATACTCAATATAATAGAAGCTGAAAATCCTTATGGTTTGATTGTTCAATTTGGAGGACAAACTCCACTGAAATTATCATTACCTTTATTTGAATGGCTAAAATCAAAAGATGGGATTAGAACTGGATCAAAAATTCTTGGGACTTCTCCAATATCTATCGATTTAGCAGAAGATAGAGAGGAATTTACAAAAATACTTGAAGAATTAAATATTAGACAACCTTTTAACGGTATTGCACGTAATCAAAATGAAGCAGAAATAGTAGCAAAAAGTATTGGGTTCCCCTTGGTTGTAAGACCTTCTTATGTTTTAGGAGGAAGGGCAATGGAAATTGTTAAAGATGAAAATGAATTATCGAGATACATCTCTGAAGCAGTTAAGGTATCGCCTGATCATCCTATTCTTCTTGATCAATATTTGAATAATGCTATCGAGATAGATGTTGATGCTTTATGTGACTCAGAGGGTTCGGTTGTAATTGCTGGTCTAATGGAACATGTGGAACCTGCAGGAATTCATTCAGGAGATTCAGCTTGTTGTTTGCCATCCATTTCTCTTTCAACGTCCACAATAGAAAATGTAAGGTACTGGACTAAATTAATTGCACAAAGATTAAATGTTGTTGGTTTAATTAATTTGCAATTTGCAGTCATAAATACAAATAACAAAGAAAATAAATTATTTATTCTTGAAGCAAATCCAAGAGCATCTCGGACAGTCCCATTTGTTTCAAAAGCCATTGGTAAACCAGTAGCAAAATTAGCTACGCAGCTAATGCAAGGTTTTAAATTGGAAGATATTAATTTCACCCAAGAATTTTTTCCAAAATATCAGGCAGTAAAAGAGGCTGTTTTACCCTTTAAAAGATTTCCTGGATCTGATACATTACTTGGCCCTGAAATGAGATCTACTGGAGAAGTAATGGGTTTAGCTAAAGATTTTGGTATCGCTTATGCTAAGTCTGAATTGGCAGCAGGTAATGGCGTACCTTCAGAAGGAGTAGCTTTTTTGTCTACAAATGATTTAGATAAAAAAAATCTTGAAGAGGTTGCTAGAGAACTATTGAATTTAGGGTTTAAATTAATAGCAACAAAAGGTACAGCTGCATATTTGGTGAATTTAGGTATCCAAGTTGAAGAAGTGCTAAAAGTTCATGAAGGTAGACCAAATATTGAAGACTTAATTCGTTCGGGACTTGTTCAATTAATAATTAATACTCCAATCGGCTCACAAGCTCTTCATGATGATGCTTATTTAAGACGTGCTGCTTTAGAGTATAATATACCAACTTTTACAACTATCCCTGGAGCAAAGGCAGCCATTAAAGCAATCAAAGCTTTGAAATGTTATAAAATTGATACTTACTCGCTACAAGAGATCCATAATTATTAAGATTTTAATCTAGGTTTTTTAGTTTTTCTCTTAATTGATTAGCTAAAGAGTTTCGGCTAATTGAAAGTAAATTAAGTGTATCTTGATGCATTTTAAGTTGTGTTTCTGCTATTTGTAATACTTTTATAGATTCTTTTATTTCATTAGAAAGTTCATTTATTAAATATTTTTTCCCTTCAAAGGTTAATACTGGATTTGCAGAATCATTTGTGTTTTCGCTCATGGACATAGCTTTTAATAACTAAAATAGAGTTATTTTTTTTTAATCAATTGTTTTTCACATAATTCTTTATATATTCCGTTTTTATTGATTAAATCAATATGTCTACCAACTTCAATAATTTCCCCTTTATCGAAAACAATAATTTTATTGGCCTCTTGAGTAGTGGCTAATCTATGAGCAATTACAATGACTGTTCTATCTTTCATAGCTTTATTAAGCCCTTCTTGTACTTCAGATTCTGATTCTGCATCTAACGCACTTGTGGCCTCATCTAAAAGAAGAATAGATGGGTTTCCAAGTATTGCTCTTGCAATTGCTATTCTCTGGATCTGACCCCCTGAGAAATTTGATCCTCTTTCAGACATCTTAGTTTCATATTTCTCAGGAAGCTTTTGAATAAAGTTGTGAGCGTTTGCTTTTCTTGCGGATTCTATAACTTCTTCTTTGGTAAAACTTCTGCCCATCCTTATTACATCAATAATCTTTCCCGAAAATAAAAAAGGTTGTTGTTGTACTAATGCAATATTTTTTCTAATGTCTTTTGTATTTAATAATTTGAGATTTTTGTCATCAATAAAAATGTATCCATTATTTGGAGTTATAAATTTTAATATCAGAGCTAACATTGTACTTTTGCCAGCCCCTGAAGCTCCAACAAAAGCTGTGACTTCCCCTTTTTTAATTTCTAAATTGATATTTTTAAGAACTTGATTATCTTTTTTGTAAGCGAAATTAACTTTCTTGAAACTTATATTGCCTTCAATATTTGATATTCTTGTTGAATTTCCTTTATCATCTTCGATAGGTTCTAGATTTATGTTTTTCAACCTTTTTATTGAGGCTTCTGCCTGTTTATAGTCATTAAAATTTGTGCTTACATGGCTTATTGGATCAATAAGCATCAATATTGCGGCAAAGAAACTACTAAATTCTTCGCTTGTTAGAAGGCCTAGATTGATTCTTGCGGCTCCTAAACCTAGTATTGCTAATATTCCAAATGCTTCAACAAATCCTACAACTGGATGTTGAAATGCAAGTAATTTTAGTGTTTTATATTTTGCTTTTTTATTTGTACTTAATCTTTTATAAAATCTATTCTCAATCCATTTTTCTGCAGCAAAAGCTCTTATAGTGGACATTCCATTTATAGATTCACCTATTAGACCTGCTAAATTACTTGTTGATTCTTGACTTTTTTCGGATGCTACTAAAACTCTTCTTCCAAAACTATTAACTGAAAGAATAATCAATGGTGCTAAGACAAAAGTTGATAATGTTAGTGACCAGTCTAAATAAAACATGTAGATTATTACCGCTAACAATTGTAGAGTGCATGGAATAGTATCCTGAGCTGTTTTATAAATAACTTCGCTTACCCTGTCTGCATCTTCTGTAAGTCTATATGTGATGTCCCCGGCTGAAATCTTTTCAACTGAATTCATCTCTATTTTTTGAATTCTTCTAAATAAATTTCCTCTCATTACTTCACTAATTTCTAAAGATGGTTTTGCTATGAATACATCCTGTCCAAATTGAGCAGTTTTCTGAATTAAAAATACAAATAAAGACTTAATTATTATGCTAGAAACTTTTGTGAGATCACCAGATCCAATTGCTGGGATTAAGTTTCCAGCTAAATAAGCTAATAATGGCCAACAAGCAACGTAAATAAGCATGCATATAAAACCTTTTATAAACCTATTTGAATATGGTCTGACTGGTGGTATTAGTCTCAAAATATTATATATTTAATTATTTATCTTACTTTATCAATATTTTTGGGTATAAAAACAATGAAATTGGATCAATTCTTAAAATGGAAAAATCTTGTATCTTCTGGTGGCGAAGCAAAATTTTTTATTAAATCCGGTTCTGTCAAGGTTAATGGTGTTATAGAGACTAGGAGAGGAAGGAAGTTAAACAAGGGAGATAAAATAATATTTCTAAAAAATGAATTAATTTTTGAATAGTTAGCTTATTCAACTCACTTTGTATTAGTATATTTTTCTTGGAGATAGTATTTTGAGAAAATCTGTAATTGCTGGTAATTGGAAAATGCACATGACTTGTGCTGAAGCTAAGTCCTATTTAGAAGAGTTTATCCCTTTAATAAAAAACATAAAAGACGATCGTAAAATTATTATTGCTCCACCTTTTACCGCTATATCAACCTTTTCTGAACATTCTGATTTTGATTATTTAGATATTTCTAGTCAAAATATTCATTGGGAAGATCAAGGAGCATTTACTGCAGAAATATCTCCAAAAATGCTTCTTGAACATGGTGTCTCATATGCAATCGTTGGACATAGTGAACCAAGGAAATATTTTAGTGAAAGTGATGAACAAATTAATAAAAGAGCAGTTTTTGCTCAATCTAGTGGACTTACTCCAATAGTTTGTGTTGGAGAAACATTAGAGCAAAGAGAGAGAGGAGAAGCTGATAGGGTTATTACTAGACAGGTTGAACAAGGATTAGAAAATACAGATCCATCTAATTTAATTGTTGCCTACGAACCGATATGGGCTATTGGGACAGGTAAAACATGTGAAGCTAAAGACGCTAACAAGATATGTTCTTTGATTCGGAAATTAATAGGTTTTGATGATGTGATTATTCAATATGGAGGATCTGTCAAACCTAATAATATTGACGAAATTATGTCAATGACTGATATAGATGGGGTTTTAGTTGGAGGTGCTTCATTAGATCCAAAAAATTTTGCAAGAATTGCCAATTATCAATAAGAAAGATCCATGGCCAAAAGGCTGGGGACAAAAAACTTCAATTATGGGGGTTATTAATTTAACTCCAGATTCATTTAGTGATGGTGGAGAAATAAACTCTTCAAAAAAAGTTTTGGATCAAGTTAATCATTTTTTGAGTAATGGTGTCGATGTTATAGATCTTGGTGCTCAGAGTACAAGGCCTGGGGCTGATGAAGTGGCCCCTTGTATAGAAATAAAAAGATTGATCCCATATCTGAAATTAATAAAATCTGAATATCCAGATGTTTTAATTTCTATAGATACCTTTAATTCTGAGGTCGCTTATGAAGCGCTTTCAAATGGTGCGAATTGGATAAATGATGTCACTGGAGGAAGAAGAGATATAAATATTTTGGATGTTGTATCAAAATTCGACTGTCCATTCGTCATAACTCATAGTCGTGGAAATAGTCAAAATATGAATGAACTCTCTAATTACGAAGATGTATTGAATGATGTTAAGGATTCGCTTGATAATTTAATAAAAAATGCTTTAGAAAAAAATATTTCTGAAAAAAATATAATAATTGATCCTGGAATTGGTTTTTCAAAGGACATTATTCATAATTTAGAAATCTTAAAAAACTTAGATGCATTAAAAAAATGGAATTTGCCAATTTTGATAGGTGCATCAAGGAAAAGATTTTTAGGTGAAATTTTGAATGAGAAAAACCCAAAAGAAAGAGATATTGGAACACTTGCAGTAAGTTGTCTTTGTTCTCAATTTAATATTGATATTGTGAGAGTTCACAACGTGAAACTAAATTATCAAATTCTTAAAGTAGCTGATAGGATTTACAGAAAATAATAAGTTTATTAATCTTTAACTCCTTCGATTTTATCCTCTACCTCTTGGTATAGTTCTTTCAACTGTTCTATATTTTCATCTGATGTTTCCCAATATCCTCTACCATTAACTTCTAGCAAAGTTCCAACAATTCTTCTAAAACTATTAGGATTTAGATCCATTAATCTTTTCCTCATTGCTTCGTCATTTATGAATGTTTCATT
The DNA here is from genome assembly GCA_003280885.1 of Prochlorococcus sp. AG-355-J04. Lineage (GTDB taxonomy): Bacteria > Cyanobacteriota > Cyanobacteriia > PCC-6307 > Cyanobiaceae > Prochlorococcus_A. The sequence continues at coordinate 28,462 of QCDN01000005.1, forward strand.
AGTTTCTTCATATACAAAATTATCTACTTGGCCACTTGTCGCACTCCAACCAAGGGTGTAATTAAGTCTGTTAGAAAGTTCTCTAACTCCTTCATAACCAGAATTGAGCATACCTTCATACCATTTAGGATTTAAAAGTTTTGTTCTTGAGTCTAATCTTATGGTTTCTCCAAGTGTTCTAACTTGAGCATTAGAAGTGGTAGTGTCTGCTATATAGCTACTTGGTTCTTTTCCGTCATCTCTTAGTGTCTTAATCAATTTTGTTGGATCTGAATCAAAATAATGACTTACATCTGTTAATGAAATCTCTGAGGAGTCAAGATTTTGAAATGTAACATCTGCTGTTTTCATTACTGACTCAAATACCTCTCTTTTTTGATTCATCTCACCTGGATTATCAGCATTAAAAGCATAAGTTTTGCGTGATAAATACATTTCTTGTAATTCATTTTCTTCCTCCCATGTTGAGTTTTCTACGGCTAAATTAACATTTGAACTGTAGCTTCCACTTGCGTTAGAGAATACTCTCGCTGAAGCTTCTCTGACAGAGGTACCTTCTTTTTCTGCTTGTTCTAGTGAATGTTTTCTTACAAAATTAGATTCCAATGGTTCATCAGCCTCAGCCGCTAATTTGACCGCTTGATCTATTAATGCCATCTGATTTATAAATAGATCTCTAAATACTCCTGAGCAGTTAACTACTACATCTATTCTTGGCCTACCTAATTCTTCTAAAGGGATTAATTCTAATTTATTGATTCTTCCAACAGAATCTGGTTTTGGTTTTACCCCAACAAACCATAAGATTTGAGCAAGTGATTCTCCATAAGTTTTGATGTTATCAGTTCCCCATAAAACACAAGCAATTGTTTCAGGCCAGGTCCCTTGCTCCTCCTTTTGTCTCTCAATTAATTTGTCAACAACCGACTTTGCAGCAGCTACTGCTGCTGTAGTAGGGATTGATTGTGGATCAAGTGCATGAATATTTTTACCACTGGGTAAAACACCAGGATTTCTTATAGGATCTCCACCTGGTCCAGGTAATACATAATTTCCATCTAATGCTTTAATAAGACTATCCATTTCTTTATCAGCACAGACCTGTTCCAAGCAGAAAAGTAAGTAATCAAATAATTTATTTAATTCCTTCTGATTAACTTCATTAAATCCATTTAAGTTACACACCCTCAGCCAAGGGGTAGGTAAATTCAGACCAAATACTTTAAGAAAGTCAAATAATTTGGAAAGAAGTGATTTTTCTAAATAAACTCTGCCATCAACAATTTTTAAAGAGTTGACCATCGCAAAAATAGACTCTCTTGCTGTCTTTAGGATTTTTTCATTTAACTCTACAAATTTGAGTTCGCCTTTATTATTACCATCATAAATTTGTTCAATGGTCAGACCCATGGATTCAGCAAGCAGTCCAGGAAGGGATCTTAATCCCTCTTGTTCTCTTTCTAAAGATGCAATATTTACAAGAGTTGCAACAGCTTCTTCTGCTGTTGGAGCTTCTCCTATAGTATGAAGACCGCAAGGTAATAATCTACTTTCAATTTCCATCAACTGTTTATAGATATTACCAACAAATAAATCTCTTTCATCTATTGAGAGTTCTTCTACATCTTTTGAAGGTAGCTCAACATCCTTATCAAGATTACATTGTTTAGAAGTCTCTACAATTGCATTAACTATTTGAATGCCCCTACTATTTTCTCTTAGTTGTTGATATGAACCAACAAGTTCGCTTAGTTCTTTAAGTCCTTTGTAGAGGCCAGCATTTTCTGCTGGAGGAGTTAAATAGCTAATGGTTGAAGCGTAACCTCTTCTTTTGGCGATTGTTGCTTCAGAAGGATTATTAGCAGCGTAGTAATACAAATTAGGTAATGATCCAATGAGAGAATCCGGATAGCATGTTTCACTCATGCCCATCTGTTTACCAGGCATAAATTCAAGTGATCCGTGAGTTCCAAAATGAAGAACTGCATCAGCTCCCCAGATTTTTTCTACATAGGTGTAATAAGCGGCAAAACCGTGGTGAGGACTTGCACTTCTTGAATAAAGTAACCTCATTGGATCACCTTCATAACCGAATGTAGGTTGAACACCTATAAAAACATTCCCAAAATGTTTTCCATAAATAAGAAGATTTTGTCCATCACTATTTAAGTTTCCAGGAGGTTTACCCCAATTCTCTTCAAGTCTTTGTGAATATGGTGTGAACTCTTCGTATTCTTTTACTGACATTTTATGAGCAATATTTAACTCGGGAGAGCCATCCATCGCTTCAGGGTTATTAATTACTTTTTCCATTAATTCTTTTGAATTACTTGGAAGATCATCTATTTGATATCCTTTCGATTTCATTTCAAGAAGAACTCTATAAATTGAACCGAAAACATTTAAGTATGCTGCTGTACCAACATTTCCTTTGTCTGGTGGAAAACTAAATACTGTGATGGCTAATTTTTTGTCCTTTCTTTGTTTAACTCTTAAAGTTGACCATTTTATGGCTCTTTCTGCGATTACATCAACTCGATCTTGGAGCGTATGAGCCTTACCTGTAGCATCATCACGACCTGAGAGAATAATAGGTTCAATTGCACCATCAAGCTCTGGAATCGCAATCTGAAGTGCTACCTGAACTGGGTGTAAACCTAGATCACTATCTTCCCATTCTTGCGTGGTTTGGAAGACTAATGGAAGAGCAACCATGTAGGGTCTGTTTAACCTTTTTAGGGCTTCAATAGCTTTAGGATGATCTTGTCTTGCTGGTCCACCAACTAGTGCAAATCCTGTTAGAGATACAACTCCATCTACTATAGGTTGATCCTTATTTATTGAATCATAATAAAATTCATTAACTGGTTTAGAAAAATCTAGACCTCCGCAGAAAATAGGTAGCACTCTAGCACCTCTGTATTCCAATTCTTGAATAACAGCAACGTAATGAGCATCATCTCCCGTAACGATATGACTCCTTTGAAGAACTAATCCTATTGTCGGAGTTTTGTCATTTTTAGGATTTATATCTTTTCTATTATTTTCCCAATTTTGGTATTCTTTGAGACTTTCAAACATGCAAGGAGCAAGAGGATGCCAAATTCCTAAATCTGGGAATGTTTCAGGGTCTTGAATTTTGAATTCTTCTATTTGATCTTTTATGATCTCTGAAACAGCGTACTTTTCAGAAATCATTAACAAGAAGTTTTTTAAGTTCTCAGTGGTACCACCTAACCAGTATTGAAAACTCAGAATAAATGTTCTAGCATCTTGAGCTTTTTCTACAGGAAGATATTTAAGTATTGAAGGTAGTGTATTTAATAACTTCAACATTGAATCTTGGAAATTTGCTCCATCAGATTCTTTTTTCTTTTTTATTAAATCTCCAATAATACTTTTAGATTGACCAAGTTGGGCCATACTAAATGAACCTAACTTATTTAATCTCATTACCTCTGGCATGGAGGGGAAAACAATTGATGCTTTAAGTTTGTCTTTAAATGGAGATACTGCATCAACTACTTTTTGAGCAAGATCTTCAATGAAAATTAGAGAAGCAACAAATATATCTGCATTAGCTATATCTTCTTTAAAATCTTCAAAATTACTATCATTCCTAAGTTCCTCGATAAGATAACCGCTAAGGTCTATACCTATTGGCCCATTCATCTTATTTATTGACTTTGCAGCTTCCGTTAAGGAGTTTTGGTATTGTGGCTCAAGGACAACATAAACTGCTTTTATTACAACTTTGTGTTTGTTATCCTCAACAGGAGATACTCTGCGGTTTGCTGAGCGGACCTGCGTAAACATTGATTTTCTTTAAGTATTTCTACCAGACTACGAATGAAAAGACGTTATTGTGTGCAATATAAATAGCGTGTAACAACCTTTAAAAAAAAATTTTTTAAAAAAATGATTGAAAATTCCAAAAAAACCATACCAGTACTAGTTTCCGGAGCTTTAGGCAGAATGGGTAGCGAAGTTGTTAATTCTGTATTAAATTCCACAGATTGTGAACTTGTTGCAGCAATCGACATAAACGAAAAGAACAATGGCTCAAATATTTCTGAATTATTAAATGTTGAAAATTGTGATGTTATTGTTTCAAATGATTTTGAAGGAACTTTATGTTCTGTTAGTCAAAATTACAGAAATGAAAAAATCAAACCTGTTCTGGTTGATTTTACTCATCCTGATTCTGTATATATAAATACCAGATCAGCTATTGCATATGGTGTATCACCAGTCGTAGGAACTACAGGTCTAAGCCCTTCGCAAATACAAGATTTGTCTGATTTTGCTCAGAAAGCATCCGTTGGTTGTGCAATAATTCCTAATTTTTCAGTAGGTATGGTTCTTCTTCAGCAGGCGGCATCGGTAGCTGCAAGATTTTATAACAATATTGAATTAATAGAGATGCATCATAATCAAAAAGCTGATTCTCCTAGTGGGACATGTATAAAAACTGCAGAAATGATTGAAGAATATCCAAAGAAATTTAATCAGAATTTAGTAAAAGAGTCTGAGTCATTGAAAGGTGTACGAGGTGGGCTTAGAGATTCAGGAATTAATATACATTCTGTACGATTACCCGGATTACTCGCTCATCAGTTAGTAATTATGGGATCTCCAGGTGAAACTTATACAATTAAGCATGACACTATTGATAGAAAGGCTTATATGCCAGGAGTTTTACAGGCTATTAAAAAAATTGGTAATTATGAAACTTTAGTTTACGGACTTGAAAAATTGATTTTTTAAAATGTTAATTCCAATTAATTCAAGTCAAATTTCAAAACTTATTCCTGCAGTTGGTACTGGAAGTCAATTTAAGTATGCGTTGGGGAATCCGAGAAAAATTCTTCAAAGAGTAATAGTTTCTTCAATTGGTGGATTTATCTCATTAATTATAAGTTCGACTGGAGATCAAACTAATAATTTCTGGTTATTCATATGTGTAGGTTTCTTTTTGTATATCATCTGGGGGCCAATTCTTGAATCTAGTAGAAAAAATTTGCAATTTAGGAAATATAAATTTTATTCTATATTTGATGGCTATATATCAGATATCTATAAAACAGAAAAGATTGAAAGTTCAAGAGAACAATCTAATAGGCAAGGTCGATTAGAAGTTATCGAAAACAAAAGGACTTGGTTAGTACTTGAATTAGAAGATGAAGATGGTTATTTGGAAAAGTTAAGTTTTCCTATGGAAAATAAGCACAGTCAAATTATGGTGGGTTCGAGTATTAGATGTTTAATAACATCTGACAACCGTATTTTTGACAGAGATTTTTATTTGACCGATGCTTGGCTTCCTGAAATTAACTTATGGGTTGGTGAGTACCCCTATTTATTAAGACCAGCATTTGAGGAAATTTGCTATATTTATTTGAATAGATAGTAGATACTTATATAATCTAATGAAAAATAAATTCAATTTTAAAATTGATGGATCTGGTCCCACGGGTCTTTTACTTTCAATTGCACTTTCAAAATTTGACTGCAATATTTTTTTAACTGATTTATTAACAAAAGATAGATTAATTGATAAAGATAAAACTTATGCAATTACGCACTCAACAAGAAAGATCTTATCTAAATTCAGACTTTGGGAAAAATTAGAACCATTTTTATTTGGCTTTGATACCCTTTCCATTTCAGATAGCGTTACTTCTGCTATGACCAATTTATCAACTTCTGACTTAGATGAAGATATAAGTTCTGCTAAAAATATTGGCTGGGTAGTTAGACATTCGGATCTCATGAACGTATTTTTTCAAGAGATTGATAATTATGAAAATATTTTTTTTATGACACCACAGAGATTGTTACGTAAAAAAATATTATTTGATTATCAATTCTTTTCAACAGGAGCAAATTCACTTGATAAAAAATTCTTAGATTTTGTTGATATAAAAAAATCTTATAGTCAGTCTTGTTTAACTTTTAAAGTATCTATTAGAGGTCATTGTGAAAAGCGCGCTTATGAAATTTTTAGAAAAGAAGGACCCCTCGCATTATTACCTTTAGAAAAAAACTTATATCAAGTAATTTGGACTTCCAGTACATTAAAGGCAACTGAAAGGTTAAATTCTGATAAGAATTTTTTAATGGATAATTTATCAACTATCTTGCCGGACGAATTTAAGTTGGATCAAATAGTTGGCGAATTTAATATTTTTCCTGTTTCATTATCCTTAAATTTACCAGTTTTAAATTTTAAAAAATTAGTTTTTGTAGGAGATGCATTTCATACATTTCATCCTGTCGGTGGTCAAGGTCTAAATATTTGTTGGAGAGATGTTAATACTATTTATGATCTTTTTAATCAAAATACTCCTATTACCAATATTCAATTGATATCCTTTAAATTTAAGTATTTTTTAAGCAGGCTTTTAGATATTATCGTTACTATTTTCATAACTGACTCATTGATATCAATTTTTGCTAATAGAAACGTTTTTTTATTTCCAATAAGGAAATTTTCATTTTTACTTTTAAATAATTTTCTTTTTATAAGAAAATTAGTCTTAAATCAAATGACTAAATCTCTTATTTACTCAAATATTAAATAGAACTCATGCATAATTATGTATCTAGAGAAATGATAATTTATTTATTAAATGTAATAGGTTTAGATGAATCTTCTATTGAACTTGGTATAAAATTATCCATAAAAAATAAAACTCCTTTACCAATATTATTATGGAGTTATGGAATGCTAACTATTGAAGAACTAGATAAGTTATATTCATTTTTATTTCAAAAAATGGATTAATAATTCTGTTATACTTTGTCCATATTCTAATGAAGAACAATTACAGTATTAACTAGAGGAAATTTGATATCAAGAAAATCTATAGAGAAGCTTGATTTATTATTATTAATACTAGAAACCATTGACTTAAATGGTATCCAATCCCTTTACGCTTTATCAAATACGCTTAATTTAAATAATGTTTTGCCAAATAAAGTTACTATTTGGAAATTAAGGAACAATAATCCATTAAGAAAATCTTATGTTACAAACAATATTAAACTTAAAGAATTCGATGCCTTAATTAGAATTACGGTTGAAATGTCTAAATATTTATATCCTTATATCAGAGAGATACTGAAATCTAAAGAAGATATTGAAAAGAATTCAGTTATTTGGAATGATTTTAATACGAGATTTATTGAGTTGATTAATGAGAGATTTAATATAGATAGTATGAGAGTGAAAAAGCTTTTAAATCAATCTGAAAATGATGAAATTATCATAAAATCTTTGCTTATTTTATCTTTTTGCATTTCAAATCAAGGTTATCAAAAGTTGAAAAATTTTTTGTACGATTTTTAATATGATCCAAAATAAATTGTTATTTCATCAATCTTCAGTAAGTCTAGAAATAATCGGATTGCCAGATTATTCAAATAATGAAAATAAAGATCAAATATCTATAATTTCTGAATGGAAATTAACCATAGTTGATAAACCACTTATTGAAGGCAAATTTGAACATCTAGGGCCTATTATGAATGCTTTTTATATTTATTCAAATCTTTTAATCAAAAACGAAACCCCAATATATGAGTCTAAATTAATTGATATAAAAGCCGATAATCTCCACATACATAATATTGTTCTCAAGAGCTCTAAACCAAATGTAAATCCATTAAATATAAAGATTGGTAATACATCTTTGACAGACACCATAAATTGTTTTGATCAGTTAAATGAATCACCAAAAGTAAGAATAAAGAAAACTGTCGGACCTAATTACATACCTAAAAAAGGAAGATTTGGTTTAAACAACAAAGTTAAATTTTTGAATTTCATTATGCCGCCTTTTATTGCAATTTTTTCCTTAATTCTATGTTCCTCTACTTTTATTTATTTTTATGATCCTGTTGAAGATAAGGAAAGTGAACTAATAAATACAGAATAAAGAGTCATTAGCATCTTAAATACAAACACGATATGATAGGTTAATTTCTTTTCAGAGTAATTCAAGTTTATTCTTTGACCTTCATCTATGGCAGATTTAAACATCCCAAATTTGAATATTAAATCTGATAAATATATTTTAAAAAAAAAATTAAATTTAAGAAGAAAATCTAAAAGAAGAATATTTACTGAATCTTTCTTTTTGTTTATTTTGAGTGTTTTATTAGTTTATATAAATTACTTAATTCCTAATAAAAATTTGCTTATACAGAATTTACCTTCAACAATTAATAAATCTTTTTTATTATTAATAAATCTCTTTTCATATCTTTATGAAATATTCTTGGTAATCTTTATTTTTGCCTCTTCTTTGACTGCTATGGTATTGATGATAGGTTCTTTTAATAGATTATTTAGAGTATCTAAAAGAAAGTCAAAACAAATAAATTATAAATAATTTCAAATTGGTTGCATTAAGCCACCACTTCCTGAATCAGAATCGTCATCATCATTTTCTGTTTCCTCGCCAAATAAGGCAAATATACCAAGTACAATTGATGAAATAATAATTGATAAGGGTAAAATTGAAGTTTGGATTCCGACGTCTATATATTCACCCATAAAACAAATAAATTTTTATAAACCTAACCGAAATCAAACTCTTTCGCGGATTTTAAAAGATTATTTAATAATTTATTCTTATTTAATAAGAAGTTCTTTATCGAAATTCTTTATTTCTCTTTCAAAAGATCTAAACCATAACATTAGTTGATCAATTTGATTCTGAATTTCAGTTGCTCCTAAACCCCTTATGGTTATGATTGATATTTGCTCTCCTTCATCAAAATTAAATTTATTTTGAACACTACTTGGTAAGGAATTTTTAAGAATTTTAAAAGTAGAATTTTTTAATTTGGTTTCTATCACGATGTTTGGCTTTTTGAGTTTGATCTTATTAAAACCACATTTTTTAGCTAGTAATTTTAGTCTCATTATTAGAATTAAGGACTCCACAGGTTTGGGTAAGATACCATATCTATTTACCCAGTCTGTAGCTAATTCAGTTAACTCATCATTGTTTGAACATTCAGTAGCAGATTTGTAAGCCTCCAGCTTCTCTTCTCTGTTTAATATCCATGTTGCAGGTATAAATGCATTTATCGGAAGATCAATTTGTGTGTCGCTAACTTCTGGTATTTCTTGCCCACTAATTTCTGAAATAGCCTCATGGAGCATTTCTATATATAAATCATAACCTATAGCATTAACCTTTCCACTTTGTTCTTCTCCTAGTAAACTTCCGACACCTCTTATTTCCATATCTTTCATTGCAAGTTGGTATCCGCTTCCTAGTTCCGAAAAGTCTTTAATCGCTTTTAATCTTTGTTTTGCAGCGTCATTAATTTTATTTATATTTGGATAAAATAACCAAGCATGTGCTTGTACACCGCTTCTACCGACTCTTCCTCTAAGTTGATAAAGTTGTGAAAGTCCAAATTTGTGTGAATCTTCAATAATAATTGTATTTACTTTAGGGATGTCTAATCCACTTTCAATGATCGTTGTGCATATCATTAGATCTACTTCTCCATTATTAAAAGCAATCATTGCATTTTCAAGGTCTGTTTCGTTCATTTGCCCATGAGCAACAATAAATTTTAAGTTGGGAAACATATTTTTTAATTTGTTTACAGCTTGATCAATATCAGAAATTCTTGGAAGAACATAAAATATTTGACCTCCCCTATCAAGTTCTTGATTAATTGCAGTTCTTATAACATCCATATCTATTTCAGATAAATATGTTTTTATTGATCTTCTTGATGGTGGAGGAGTATTTAATAAGCTCATTTGTCTCAGTCCAGATAAACTCATGTAAAGAGTTCTTGGAATTGGAGTTGCCGAGAGAGTTAACACGTCTATGTTGGTTTTGATTTTTTTAATTTTCTCCTTTTGTCTTACTCCAAATCTTTGTTCTTCATCAATAACGAGTAGCCCTAAGTTTTTAATTTCAATTTCTTTTCCTAAAATTTGGTGCGTTGCTACAACTAAATCAATTTTGTTATTTTTTAACCCTGCATAGATTTCCTTTCTCTCATTAACGGTTTTGAATCTATTGAGTAATGAAACTTTTATTGGGTAAGGTGAAAATCTATTATTTATTGTTCTCCAATGTTGCTGAGCTAAGATTGTTGTTGGTGCTAGTAATATTACCTGTTTGCCCGATGTAATAGCTTTAAAAATAGCCCGAACAGCTACTTCTGTTTTGCCAAATCCTACATCTCCACAAACTAGCCTGTCCATTGGCTTATCACTTTCCATATCAGATTTTATTTCTTCTACAGCAGTAATTTGATCAGGTGTTGGTTGATAAGGGAATGATTCCTCTAATTCATCTTGCCAAGGACCATCTTCTGGGTATATGTGCCCCTTTAATTTTTCTCTCTTTGCATAAAGTTTTAATATATCGACAGCAACTTTTTTGATTTGTTTCTTATTTTTATCTTTTATTCTTTCCCATTCTGTTCCTCCTAATTTATTTATTTTCGGCTTTATTTTTCCGCTTGATCTATATCTGTTAATACTACCAAGTTGATCAGCGGCAACACTTATCTTCCCATCTTGATACTGAATAACTAAATAATCTCTTGAATCTCCAGTTATATTTATTTTTTCTATTTTTAAAAATTTTCCTATTCCGTGATTTTTATGAACTATAAAATCACCCGGACTAATCTTATTCACATTTATATTTGAATTGACACTTCTTTTTTTTCTTCTTATGAATACATTATTAAAAAGAGATTGTTGTGAAAATAATTCTTTATCTGTTATGAGGACAACCTTCCATATCGGAAGATAAAAACCCTCGATTTCATAATTATTCTTGTTTTTTATAATTAAAGGAGTTGAGTTTTTAATTGACTTATATGCTTCATCAATATCTTTAGGATTGTTTATGAAGTTTGTATTACATTCGTGCTCATAAAGTAAAGTCCTAGTTCTTAATGGCTGTGCTGATAATATCCATACTTTTTCATTATTTTTTATATTCTTATTTATATCAATGGATAATTTTCCTATATTTTTAGAGTATGAATTTAATCTTTTATCGTTTAACAAAAACCTATTATTAATATTGACTTTAGATTCAAATTCATAAAATTTTATTAAATTAAAATTTCCAAGTGAATTTATTATTTCGTCAAATTTTAAATGCAAATTAGCTTTGGCCTCTAAATTAATGTCATTATTTTTAAGGTTCTCATTTAATTCATACGCACAATTATCAAAATTACTTTCTGAATCTAGATACCAATTATTTGCAAATTTTTTACAATCTTCTAATTCATCAATTACTAGAATTGTTTGCCTGTTTATAAAATCTATTATATTTGAGGGTTCTTTTTCAATTATTCCTAAATAACGATCAAGATTATTTTTATTTATATCTTCTGAATTAAAAATACTGTTCCTAGATAAATTGTTTAACTTATCTTTTATAAGCAAATCAAATCCAGCCTGTATTATTTCAATATTATTGATACTTTCTAATGTTTTCTGTGTATTGGGATCATATTCTCTTATTTTCTCAATTACATTATCAAAAAATTCTAATCTTATAGGAAACTCATTATTGACAGGATAAATATCTATTATTTCCCCTCTCCTACTCCAGAAACCTTCTGTTGTAGTAACATTTTCTTTTGTATAACCTAGCAAAGTAAGTTTATTTGCTAATTCTTGAATCTCGATTCGAACCCCTTTTTGCAAATCTAACTTGTTTTCAATAAATAAGTTTTTATTTAGTAGATGAGGTTGTAGTGATCTTTCTGTTGATATAACAATATTAAGTTCCTTTTTCTCTTTTTTTATTAATTTGGATAAAACAGTAAGCTGACTAAATTCAATCTCCTTGGATTTATTAATTGATGAATATGGTAGATGTTCTGTTGGAGGATAATATAAAACTGCTTTATCATTTATACTTTCAAAATAACCAATCCATTTGTAGGCAATTTCTACATTAGGACAAATTAATAATATATTTTTTTCCTCTTTTTTTGCGATACTATTTAAGATTATTGATTTAGCATATCTACTTGAACCAACAATATTTAATTCATTATTTTTTGAAATTCTTTTTATTAATTCAGATGTAATTTGTGAGTTAGAAATATAATCAACTAAAGTATTTAAACTCATTTATATTTTCAATCTTGATTACAAATAACCGATACATTATATTAGATTTTATACTGATTGTGAATAATATTTGATGGATTCAGCCGCTATAAATTCTTTTATACCCACACTAGATCAAGTAGATAGTTGGTACGAAATCTTTACACTTTTACCAATATTAATTGCTCTAGAATTATTATTATCGGCAGATAATGCTGTAGCACTAGCTTCTCTTACTAAATCTCTCGACAGTTCAGAATTAAGGTCAAGAGCCTTAAATATTGGTATAACAATATCTTTATTATTTAGAATTATTCTCATCATATTATCTAATGTTCTTCTTAAATTTACTCTTATTAGAGTTTTTGCTGGTTTTTATTTAATATACTTATTCTTCTCTAATGTTTTTTTAAATTCAAATCTAGAAAACGCTGAAAATGGGGCAGATAATAATAAAAATAATTTTAGGTTCTTAAGGGTTGTAGCGCTTCTTTCAATTACTGATTTTGCATTTTCTATAGACAGCATCACTACAGCAGTAGCTATAAGCGATCAATATATATTAATTATATTTGGAGCATTAATTGGAGTATTAGCCTTAAGATTTACATCCGGGATTTTTCTAAAACTTCTGGATATATTTTCTAGATTAGAAACAGCGGGTTACGTAGCAATTTTAATCGTTGGAATTAAACTTTTACTAAATACGTTAATTAATGAATCTATTCTTCCGGACTATTATTTTTATATTTTGATTCTTTTTGCTTTCATTTGGGGATTCTCTAAAAAAGAATCTAAAACTTAATTTGAGAGATATTCACCTACTGATGGATTTAACTGTTGTATCAATTGATTTTTGCTAGAAATGTTTTTGCCTTCAAGTTTTGCTTCTAACAAAATAATCGGATCAGTTTTAGTTGAAATTATTATCCCTTCATTTTCTACAACAGCAAGAATAATACCTGTTCTTGAATTATTGCTCATGAAAAGGTATTTTTCATTTTTAATTACATCAATACTCAAAACTTTGATTTTAAGTATTTTTAAGTTCTTGCCTCTAAAAGTAGTATTTGCTCGCGGGTGTAATGCTTTTATTTTTTGAGAAATTTTAATTGCCTCATTACCCCAATCAACTTTAAAGTCTGATTTTTCAATCATTCTTGCGTAAGTAATTTCTCTTTCAAGCGTATTTTGTTTTGTTAATTGGGGATTAGTATTTTTTTTAATATTTTCTTCGATTAAAGATGTAGCATTTAAAAATAATTTTGCCGATAAAAAACTAAGTTTTTCCGAAAGTGTATTTAAATTATCGTTATTATTGATTTTAATTTTTTCTTCCAACAATATGTCGCCAGTATCTAGTCCCTCATTCATTTTCATAATTCCTACACCAGTAAATTCATCGCCTTCTATTAGGGACCATTGAATTGGGGCGGCACCACGCCATCTTGGAAGTAATGAAGCATGTGCGTTCCAACAACCATATTTTGGGATTTCCAATATCTCTTTGGGTAAAATTTTCCCATAAGCTATAACAATAAATAAATCACAAGAAAGTGATTTAAGTTCATTTATAAAATCTATATTGCCCCTGATTTTTTCTGGACTACAAATTTTTATAGATTCTTGCTCAGCAAAGCTTTTTACAGGAGAGGCTGTTAATTTATTTCCCCTAGATCTCTTCTTATCAGGTTGGCTAACTACTGCAATTACCTCGTGCTTAGATTTAATAAAAATATCAAGACTAGGAATTGAATATTCAGGTGTTCCCCAGAATATAATTCTCACGCGTCACCAGTTATTGATAATTCATCTACCCATATATGTGGAGAAATTCCACTTGTTGTTACCTCTTGGCTTGATTCAATATTTACTATGTTTTTCAAAAGATATTTGATATCTCCTGCTACGGTGGCAGATTCTATTGAGATTTTGTTACCGTTTCTGTAGAGCCATCCATCAAATGGAAGAGAAAATGAACCTTGACTTGCTCTGACACCTGCATGGATTGCATTAAGTTCTTCAATATAAACAAATTCACCCTCATAAGTAGAGTGATCTAGTGATGTTTTTAGATCAAATTTTTCTTCTGATTTTTCAACTACGATCCAATCAGGAGATACTGAGACTTTTGATCCTAGTCCAGCGTGGCCAGTGGGAGTTGTTTTAAATATTCTTGCAGTTGATTCAGAATGTATAAAATTTTCAATTCTCCCTCTGTTAATTAGACATAGTCTTTTGGTTGGGGTTCCTTCTCCATCAAATGGTGTTGAAGAAATATTCTTTTCGTGAAGGCCATCATCATAAATATTAAGTGCTTCTGTAGATAGTTTCTCTCCGATTGAATTTTTATTAGATAAGCTCACTCCATCTATGATGCTTCTAGCATTAAACATTGAGCTAAAGGCATTAATGATAGTTAAAAAAGACTCTGGGGAAAAACATATTAAATATTTATCAGTTTTAATAGATGAATAATTTAAATGAGAAATTGTTTTATTTGAAGCCTCTTTAATACACGACTCAATATCTATATCATCAGCTCCATATCCAAGTTTTACGGAACCTGAACTACGAGGCTTCTTATCTTTCTCTTCTGCTCTTGCATATAAATATAGCGCTGCTTGACTTTTGGAATAACTTCGAAAGGCACCCTCACTATTTGCATAAACTCTCTCAAAGAAACTCTCAGATAAACCATTATATGGAACAGATTTTATGGATTCATGACTTTCTATTAGTTTTACTTCCGCTCCTCTTAAAAGTGTAAGTAATTTTTTTATTCCAACAGGATTTCTTTTTTTAACTTCCTTAACTTTAATAGGATCCTTCGCTAGTGGTGAAAATTCTGTAGTTTCATTCTTATTGCCGAAATCAGAAGCTATATTTGCTTGCTTAAGAGCCTTTTTAATACCAGATTCACTAATATCACTTGTTGTAGTAATACCAACTAGATTAGATTGATTCCAAACTCTTATAGTTAAAATTTGCTTTTGTGATGCCTTAAGTTGTTTAGCCTCTCCTTTATCTACTTGCACAGAATAATCATTAGAAAAACTTGCTCCATAATCCCATTTTTTAAGATTTAGGAAATCTGCAGCTTTGGAGATTTGAGTTGTGATTTCTCTTGAATTCATATCCTATCTTCCGCCAACAGTGATTGAATCAACCTTAATGTGAGGTTGGCCCACAGTTACGTTGACACTTCCACTAATTGATCCACAGAATCCAGGAGCCAATTCGAGATCATTTCCGCACATTGATATTTTTGGCATAACTTCTTTAGCCTCACCGATCAATGTTGCTCCCTTTACTGGACAAGTTAATTTTCCATTTTTAATAAGATATCCTTCTTCTACCGCAAAATTAAATTGTCCTGTAGCACCTACACTGCCACCACCCATTGATTTGCAGTAAAGACCTTCACTAATACTATTGATTAAATCCTCTTTCGAGTGCTCACCTTTAGCTATATAAGTATTTCTCATTCTTGAAGCTGCAGCAAAAGAATAATTTTGTCTTCTTCCACTTCCCGTTCTTTTATGGCCAGTTCTTAATTCACCTGCCCTGTCGGATATGAATTTTTTTAAAATTCCATCTTTTATAAGAACTGATTTTTCGGGTTCCATACCTTCATCATCTACTGATAATGAACCGAAGGATCCTTCTGATATTCCTTCATCTATTGCTGTTACAGATTCATGTGCAATTTTTTCATTCAATTTATTCTCAAATGGTGTTGTTCCTCTCTCTATTTGAGTAGTTTCAAGTAAATGACCGCAGGCTTCATGGAATATAACGCCACCAAATTTATTAGCTAATACAACAGGCATTTGTCCTGCATCAACATAATCTGCATACAACATGTTCATTGAACTTTCAAACACATCGTTAGCTGCTTTTTCGTGATCCCATAATCTGAATTCATTAGGCATTCCTGATGATCCAAATCTTCTACTTCCACTAGATCTATATTGGGCATCACTTGCAATTACGTTGAGTCCAACTGTTTGATGTAATCTAGTATCTGAGACATAGGTTCCGTCACTGGAGGCTATAATTACTTCTTGAAGATTTCTTGAATAACTTCCTTTTCTAGTTATTATTTTATTATTTTTTTTTAAAGACTTTGTGCTGACTAGTAGTTTTTCACTTATCTCATGAATAGATGGGACCTCATTAATCCATTTTTTCTTGGATAAACTATAGTCCCTATGTTTATTTAAACCGTTAAATACTTCTCTTTTGTTTTCTGTTATGTCTAACATCTCAATAGCCTGAGATACCGATCTCATCAAGCCATGCTTTGTTAAATCATTTGTACTTACAAATCCATCCTTTTTCCCCTTGAAGATTCTAATGCCAGCACCTCTTCCAAATGATGGACTTACACTTGTAATAAAATCTTCTTCAGCTAAAACGCTTGAGTTGTCAGTATTCTCTAAAAATATTTCTACAAAATCAGCACCAAGTCCAATGCCGAAGAAAATAATTTCTTCTAATAAATCTTTATTGCAACTACCAAAAACTATTTCATTTGATTTGATTTGTGACGAAAGCATATGAGTTTATAAATCTTCTCTGTAATAAAGATTATCTAATCGAAGGTTGGAAATCTTTGCTATCAAGAGGTTTTAATAAGTATAGTCTTAATAACTGGTATCCGTTTGATAAATATTTAGGTAATTTTTTAAAATTTTTAAATACATTATTTCCATGACTGTTTGCAATATCTGAAAGAACCTTATTATTCTCTACTATTTTATCTAATCTTCCATAAAAAGATTTATCATAAACGTCCATTACTACAGGGAAAACTCTAGCTGCAGTTTCATTTGTTTTATTAATAACAAACTGGTCGTAGTCTCTGGCATCTAAACCTAAAGAACTGTAGAAATCTTTTTTAATTCCCAAATCCCTTGCATACATAGTTGCAAATACAGCTAATAGAAAGAACCTAGACCATAACTTGGATGTTAATGAAAGATTATTCAAAAAATATCTAAACCTATGGAAGTAGTCAAATAATGGGTGTGTAAAAGTAGAGCCGCCAATGGTAATTTTTTGGCTTAAAGATTTAACAGTACGTGGCTGTGCTTTCATTAATGCGTCAAAGAAATCCCCATGTCTATTTTCATCTTGACACCAATTTTCAAAGTAATTAAATAGTGGAAAAATTTTGCTATCAGGGTTCTTTTCGAGATGCCTATAAATTGCTATGTATCTCCAATAACCTATTTTTTCGGATAAATAAGTAGCGTAAAAAATACTTCTTGGAGGGAAATAAGTGTAATCTTTATTGGCTGTTAAAAAACCTAAATCTAACTGAAGTCCAAAGTCACTCAATGATTTATTTAAAAAACCTGCATGTCTTGCTTCATCTCTGGCCATATGAGCAAAACATTCAGCAAGTAGAGGGTTTTTGACTTTAATTCTCTTACTAAGTTCCTTATAAAGTAAAAAACCTGAAAATTCTGAAGTACAACTTCCCTCGAGAAAATCAACAAAAAGCTCTCTTGTCTCAGGATCTAATTTTTCTGCAGCGCCTTCAAATTCACTATTTCTTACAAAATGATGTCTGTTGTAATCTTTCCTAAATTCCTCACATATAGCTTCCAATTCCTCCTCGTTTATTGATAAATCCATATTTTCCATGGCCTCAAAGTCTGTTGTATAGAATCTTGGGGACAAAATTGTTTCTTTTGCTGGTATCTTTCCATTATTAATATCTTTTTTATTTTTTGATTCAACAGTTGATTGAGCCATTTTTATTCGGTTTATTAATACTATTATTTACTATGATTTGTATTTTCGAGGGAAAAGTTAACTTGGTGTTATTGTTTTTCTAATTAACTCCTATTAACTTTTGCCCATTCAATCTTTGAAGTACTCTTGAAATAATTAATTTTAGGGTAATTCTTTTTTCGTCAATAAGAAAAGATTCAATAATACTTGGTTTTTGATTAGGTTTTGATAAAGAAATACTTTTTAATGAACTAATGTCATCCTTCTCAAAGGATAACCAAAAGTTACATGTATCTTTAATTTCACAATTTATTACCCAACATTTATCTCCAGCAATAGGTCTATTTGTGTTAGTGAGGTTAATATTGTTTATTTCTAATCCTCTTTGATTAATTTCCTCAGTAAGTGAAGGAATTAGGTGTATGTTAATAAATTCTTGGAAAGGCTTTTTCTCTACTGGGAGTTCTTTTTTTGGTTTTGTTATAGGTTTTTCGGGAGTATTAATTTCATTATTTATAACAACTTTAGTAGCAGAATCAACATTATTTATATCCATATTGATAACTTTTTCTGATTTAGGTCCTTTTATTTCCTCAGAATTTGATTTAGTAGTGTTGTCAGATGTTTCTTTATTTACTTCATTATTTTTGTTTGAATTTTCTTCCATAAAAAAAATTATTTATTCCATTATAAATTAAAAAAACTTTTTTTAATTAATTTATTTTTCTACCAATCGTTATCAGCATTATCCCAGTCATCTTTAATATCTTGATTTGAATAAATTTGATCTTTTTTAAAATTATTATCATTCATATTTTTGACTACTCTGTAATTGACAGAAATTGTTGGTTGAGTTTCTCTAATATCCCTTTGTGGTGGCATCTCAACGTTTGGTTCCATTTCCTCCTCATTATCATTAGATACAACATCATCTTCTACATTTTCGAAAGCTTTTTTTCTGAAACTAGTACTAGTAATTGTTGTATTCAGTAAAGTGCTTACAAATAAACCAGAAAAAAACGAAATACTGATTAACTTACCTATACTTACCTCTTGTAGGGTCCATTTAAAGTATCTAAACGAAGTCTTCTGATTATTATTTGTAAATAATAAAATTTGACAAAAAATTATTAAAAAAAGAGTTAAAAGTAAATATTTTTTCTTAAACATAATTATAAAAAGTTATCTTAAATTTTTTTTGTTAATATTTTTCATAATATATTTTGTGGAAATTTATTTATGTTAA
This sequence comes from Prochlorococcus sp. AG-355-J04, assembly GCA_003280885.1. Taxonomy (GTDB): domain Bacteria; phylum Cyanobacteriota; class Cyanobacteriia; order PCC-6307; family Cyanobiaceae; genus Prochlorococcus_A. The sequence continues at coordinate 47,577 of QCDN01000005.1, forward strand.
TTCTAAATCAATTTGATATTTAAGTATATCGACTTTTATTATTTTTACTTCTATTGCATCTCCAACTTTATATGATTTTTTAGATTTTCTTCCAATCAATAGATTTTGCCTTGACCTGTACTCATACCAATCATTATTAAGAGTGCTTACGTGTACTAAACCCTCTACATTTAGTTCTGATATCTCAACAAAGAAACCATATGTTTGAACTGATAAAATAAACCCACCATAAATATTACCTAGTAATTTTTCTGCTTTTCTTACTTTTTTTATATTTATCATATTAGATTTATATTGTTTAACTTTGTACTTGAATTCATTAAGTTTATCTATCACGAACTTGTTAAATAATATTTCTAGATTTTTTGAAATTGATGAATTAAATATATCCCAATTTACTAATTCTAATGAATTACTCTCAGATATATTAATTTCATTTATATTATTTTTCTTTGATTTCTTACCATTTATTATCATATTTGAAATACAGTACTGATTTATAAGATTTGTAAAGTCAAATCCAGGAATTGTCCATGGAGAAATAAATAATTTTTCTGATTCATCATTATCAGGATCTTTAGATATCAACATTATTTCATTGTCCTTAAATTCATTAATTAGAAGTTTATGTAAGATTCTTTTTTTATTATCGTCGTCACATAATTTAATTACTTGACTAAATGTCAAATTGCCATCTTCATTAAGCTCTACATCATTATCAATAAATTCTGAATATTTGATAATTTCATTAGCATTAACGTTATCTTTTCCATGTGAGATGTATCCTGCACTTTTTAAGCCATATTGATTTGAATGTTTGAACCATATTAAATTAGCTTCATATAGTATTGGTGAAAGGTAAGTTTGGCAATCTTCTTTATTTAATGATTCAAAATATCCTTTTGAATATTCAGCTGGATTGTGAATAAAAAATTCTTCTAGTGCTTCAATCTTATTCAGTGGCGCAGGAATTTCCACCTTACCCTCCAAAAGATGGTTTTCTCTAAATGAACATGAAATTTCTAGTATTTTATCTAAATCGTCGATATATTCCTTTATAGGTTTTAATACCCGAGAGGTTATTCTTGATTTGCTTTTTCTAGATAGAAGCGCGTCAGTATGATCACTTCCAACAATAAGGGTGCATTTTACTAAAGTAAGATGAAATGACCAATCAATTATTTCATTTTCACTATTTAAATTGATACAGAGGCTTATTGCTTCATTCTTTTCACCAAATTTAAATTCAGAATCATTTCTTATGGCTTCACCAAGGTAGTTTTGCCAATCATTTAATAAGGGTAATGATTCAAAGCCTTTGAATAATATTTCTAGGGATTTTTTACTATTTAGATCTACTCTTTCAGCAAGATTATTTGTATGTATCCATAATTTAGTATTTTTATTTTTTCCCTGCTCTATTTGAATCATTGGGAGCATTGGAGAATTATTAGAATTCCAACTTTTGAATAAATAAGAATTTTTATCTGTAAGGTCAATCCTCTCCCTTTGTTCTATTTTTTTTGATTCAATATGATTTAAATCATATGATTTAAAGATATTGCTTTTAGATAAAACAAAGTCTGTATCATAGTCTTCATTATTGTTTAGTTTTAGTTCTTGTATCACATGACCTAGTCCTTCTTCTTGACCTATGGGGAATCTATCAATCTCAACTTTTACTATATTCTTATTGTCTGGATTGAAAGTGTATTTTTTATTCTCTTTTGGAAGTTTAATTTTAGAAAGGATCCTATCGTCTATTGGGATTGCATATACATCATTGTTTATTATTTCTACTTTAGAAAGAAGTATTTGATTTGATCTTTCAAGAATACAATCAACTATTCCTTCAGGTGATCTTCTTCTATATCCCTCTTTTATAATCCTTACTAAAACTTTATCACCATTCCATGCATAGTTAAGTAGATTTTCTTTAATGTAGATATCTTCTTTGTCTTTTCCTCTTACAGCAAAGCAATAGCCTTTGCTACTACATCTTATTTTGGCGACAAGATGATCATTATCCTTTATGCAAGTATATTCATCATTTTCATTTTTATTAATTATTTCAAGTTTTTCTAGAGCTGTTAAAGCAATATCTAATTTATCCTTATCAGATTTCTTTGTTATTTTTAATAATCTGCATAATTTTTTATATTCTAACCCTTCTGACTGATTAAGATTATCAATTATTGAGGATGATGTGAACATAATCTAAATGAAATTATAAATTAATTTAGGGGTATACACTTCATTATTACACCTTATTATCCAAGCTTAAAACTAATTATTTTCTTTCTCTTCTTTTTCTTCTATTTCGATGGTGAAAGAGTTGATAAAAAGCCTTATACCAATGATGAAAAATGTAATGGACGCTATTGACTTAAGAACTACTTCGGGTAAAAAACTTGAAATAGAACCACCTGTTAAAGCTCCTAGTAAACTTGCAAAAACAAGTGCTGAAGAAGATCCTAGAAAAACTGCTAATGGTTTATTTGAAGTGCCACTTATAGTTAAAGTAGCTAGTTGAGTTTTGTCACCTAATTCAGCTATGAAAACGGTTAGAAATGTTGATAGTAATAAACTTAAAACCATTTATAAATAATTTTTGAATGTTTCATAAGCTAAAAATATACTTATCAATATCATTAAAGTACCAGTAGATAAAGCAAATTTGCTAGGAGATATTTTTTTTGATACCCATTTACCAATAAGAACTCCTACTATGCTAGAGCTTATTAATGCTAGAGAACTTCCAAGAAAAACAACTATTGGCCTGCCTGATTCGGCAGAAAGCATTAATGTGGCTATCTGAGTTTTATCGCCAAGTTCAGCAATAAAAATTGTTGTAAAAGTCGTTATAAATATTGAAAAAAAACTTTTTTCTAGATTGTTTTCTTTTTTTTCTAATTTACTATTCATTTTCCTGAAACAGCAATTCTAAAAGTTTTCATCTCTTTACTTTGGTATCCATAATTTGATGAAATATGTTGTTTGCAGCAATCTATTAAAAATTTATCACCAGATTTCAAATATCCTTTAAATGAAGTTGAAAATTCACTTACGCGGCAAAAATGTGGCCTGGTTTCATAAATTAAGCATTTTTTATTTTCTCTGTCCAGGTTTTTACACCAACCGTCTTTAGACGTCATCGAATTTATCAAAGCTATATCTTCTTTGTTAAGTTTGTTAGCTAAATCGCTTCTTTCGTTCATGTCGAATTTACAACATGCTCCGCAATTTTCTATACATGTCCATGATTTCATAATTTAATTCAATCTTGTAACGTATCAGTACAGTTTCGACATTTATTTGTAAAAATAGTATCACAAAACATATTCATTAATCATGGCAACACTTATTCCTTTGGCTGTAGTTGCGTTAGCAGGACCAGCAATAATTGCTCTTGTATTTTACCGTAAATAAAAGAAATTTTTTTTGGTGACTTATCTGGAGGGTGTTTATTGGGATTTAGATGGTACCATCGCAAATACTGAATTAGAGGCCCATTTACCTGCTTTTAATAATGCTTTTAATGACCTTGGTATTGATTGGAATTGGGATACTAATACATATATAAAACTTCTGAAGATAAATGGGGGCAAAAATAGGATTGCTTATTACGCTAAATCTAATAATGATAATTTCTCAGAAGATTTAATTCTCAAAATTCATGAAACAAAGCAGGTTCATTATTTAGAAATTATAAAAAAAAATTGCGTTAGTTTAAAAACTGGTGTTTTTAGATTGATAAATGAATTACATAGAAAAAAAGTAAGACAATTTGTTGTTACTTCAAGTTCAAGAATTCAAGTCAATCTACTTGTTGATTATCTTTTTAATGGCTTCAACCCTTTTGAGTTCATTATTTCAAGCGAAGACGTTGAATTAAAGAAACCAAATCCATTACCATATTTAAAGGCAATCCAATTAAGTGGTATAAACAAAAACAACTCAATTGTTTTTGAAGACTCCAATCCAGGATTGAAATCTTCCTTGGCAGCTAACTTACCAACAATTTTTGTTCCTTCAAATATCCCAATTGTTCTTGAGGAAAATATTAAATTAGATTGTATTTTAGACAGTCTTGGTGATCAGAATAATGTGGCAAATGTAATTAAAGGACCTAAACTAAAAAAATCATATATTGACTATAACTTTCTAATTGATTATTTAATGTCCTTTAGTAATGCAAAAAACTAATTTTTCAAGAATCACCTACCAGTTAAATAATTTATTTTTTGGTTTTCTAAGTGATACTTGGAGAACAAAATCTATTGGTCTAATTTCTGTTTTGACAGGTTATTTTTTGTTCGCAAATTTTATTACAAAATTTATATCTGAAGGTAAAAATGAGTTGATAATGGTCCCAATAATTATTATTTTCATTGAAATCATTATAAGAATTAAACCTGCGGCAAGTTCAAAATTTTATTATCTATGGACCGTAGTTGATAAATTAAGAATTGGAGCAATTTATGCCATTATTCTTGAAGCATTTAAATTAGGATCTTAAAAGCTACTCTTCTTCTTCTTCTTCTTCAATAGGATAAACAAATCCTTGAGCTTTCCCAGTTAAAACTGATTTACCTAAAGATATAGCTTTTTGAGCTGCTATAGCTGCTTTTCCTTTCCAAACAGCGTGCCTGTGGTTCCTTTTGCTCTTAGATTTTTTCTTCTTTGGTACAGCCATTCTGTTTCTTTATTTCCATATAATAATATAACCTTTAACTGGTTATCTCCAAAACTTTTGAGTATATTTTGTTTATATACGTCAATTTTTTAAATAAGCATATATGCTTTATTAATCACTTGTAAAGATTAGTGTTTAGATCAAAATTCTCATATTCAGATTCTAAATCAAGTTATTCTGATCTTCTAGAAGATATAGAGACGGGGAAAATAGAATCAATATTTTTCTATCCAAGGCAGAGAGAAATTGATGTTCTGTATAAAAATGGGGATAAATTTAAAATACCTATCCTTTACAACGATCAATTAATCCTTGAAAAGGCTACTGAAAATAAGGTAGATCTAACTATTAATAATAGTAGAAAAGAAGCCTCAGCTGCTAATTCATTTGCTTCAATAAGTCTTTTCCTGATTTTCATATTAGCTATAGTCTTAATCTTGAGGAGTACATCAAAATTGGCTTCCAGAGCTTTTGGTTTTACCAAAAATCAAGCTAAATTTATAACTATTGATGATGTAGAAACGAGATTCGATGATGTAGCTGGCGTCCCTGAAGCCGCTGAGGAATTAAAAGAGGTAATAACATTTTTGAAAGAACCAAAGAAATTTGAAAATCTTGGAGCAAGAGTTCCTAAGGGAGTTCTTCTAATAGGCCCACCAGGAACAGGTAAAACATTATTAGCTAAAGCAATTGCTGGTGAATCAGGAGTCCCTTTTCTCTCAATATCGGCATCAGAGTTTGTAGAACTTTTTGTTGGTGTTGGAGCAAGCCGAGTTCGTGATCTTTTCTCTAAGGCTAAGGAAAAATCTCCTTGTATAATTTTCATTGATGAAATTGATTCCATTGGTAGACAAAGAGGGTCTGGGATCGGAGGTGGAAATGATGAAAGAGAACAAACCCTTAATCAGCTTCTAACTGAATTAGATGGTTTTGCTGATAATTCTGGGATTATTGTTTTAGCAGCAACAAATAGACCAGATATTTTGGATGCAGCATTATTAAGACCAGGTAGATTTGATAGGAAAATTGAAGTAATGCTTCCAGATTTAGATGGAAGAAAAAAAATTCTTTCAGTTCACTCACTTTCCAAACCACTTTCAAGCGAAGTTGAGTTAGGATATTGGGCTTCTAGAACAGTTGGATTTTCGGGAGCCGATCTTGCAAACTTGATGAACGAGAGTGCTATTCACTGTGCAAGAGACGAATCTAAATTAATCAGTGATCTTCATATAGAAAATGCTCTTGATAAAATTACCATTGGCCTGAGAAGCTCATTAATAACTTCTCCTAATATGAAAAAAATTATTGCTTATAACGAAGTAGGTAGAGCAATTGTATCTGCTGCGAGAAATGGAATTGAATCAGTTGATAAGATTACGATTTTACCTAGATCTGGATCTATAGGAGGATATACAAAAATATGCCCTGACGAAGATGCAATTTCTAGTGGATTGATTTCAAAAAAATTATTATTTTCAAAAATTGAAATTGCTCTAGCTGGAAGAGCAGCAGAAACGATAGTTTTTGGTGAAGGTGAAATTACACAATGCTCCATAAATGATATCTCTTATGCAACAAATATCGTAAGGGAAATGGTTACAAAATATGGATTTTCAATTATTGGTCCAATTTCAATGGATTCTGATAATAATGAAATGTATTTAGGAGATGGATTATTTAGAAAAAAACCTCTCATAGCAGAAAATACCAGTTCTAGAATAGATAATGAAATTATAAATATTTCTAAAATTTCATTAAATAATTCAATAAAAATATTGAAAAAAAATAGGGTCTTACTAGATAAATTAGTTGATATACTTTTAAATCAAGAAACTATAGATAAAAAAGTTTTTAAATTAACTACTTCTAAATTGTTGAAAGTTTGATTTAATTGCTTTAAATTAAAAAAAATATTTTCTTGATAATTAAAAACAATACAACGAAGTTAATAGTTACGCTTTCATTTTTACTTATTCTTCCATTTGTACAAAAACAATGGTTTAATTTGTATTCACTCAATATTAATGATATTTCCTTTTATTCAATACTTTACTATTTGAGCGGTGCAATTTGTCCATCTTTGGTGTATATAAACTCTTTAAAAAACTATACATACTATAATTTTACAAAGGATAAAATCCATAGTATAAAAATAATTAAAGGAAAAAGATTATTATTCTTAGTAGCAATAAATTTAGTATTTCTCTCTTACTTAATAGCTTATTACATATATATAAATTTTGATCTTATATTTAATTTATTTCTTGAAGGAATTAATCTACCAAAACCGGATATTCAGCAGTTAGGTTTTTTAATATTTTTAATTTCTATCCTATTAATTTTTAAGAAATCTAGGTTTCTGTTAAAAAAAATAATATTGGTAAATTTTATTTTGATTTCTCTCTATCTGTGGCATCTTCAAATTAATAATATTAGTGTTGATGATCAGTTTCATATTTATAGATATTTTGGTTTAAATGACTTAAATTTAATTAATCTTTTTATGCTAGTCGCCATAGAAATTTCTTTTTACACGTGGTCCTTTATATCATATAAAACTAATTTGAGCGATTGGATAGTGCCAAAACCTCAAAAAAGGGATTTTGTCCCCTTTTTGAATATATTTATTTTTTATTTTTTTATAATTATTTACTACTCAATACTTACTTAAATGTTTCTAATACTTCTAAAGCGCAGAAAAATATTCCTTACTACCTTTGGGGTCCTCTAACATTGTTTTCTCGCCGGGGGTCCAGTTTGCTGGACATACTTCATCAGGGTTTGCCGCAACGTATTGATAACCTTGAAGAATCCTTAGCGTTTCATCAACATTTCTACCTACAGGAGCCTTGTTAACAGTCGTATGCATAACTACTCCTTCGGGATTGATAAGAAATAAACCTCTATCAGCCTCTCCATCATCATTTAGAACATTGTACGCCTGGCAAATTTCTCTTTTTAAGTCAGAAACTAACGGATAGTTAATATCCCCTATACCACCTTCATTTCTTGGGGTTTGTATCCAAGCCAAATGACAGTGTTTGCTATCAACTGATACCCCAAGTATTTCCGTATTAAGTTCCGAGAAATCTTTGTATCTATCACTAAATGCAGTGATTTCAGTTGGACATACAAATGTAAAATCAAGTGGGTAAAAGAATAGAACAACCCATTTACCTCTTAGACCTGAAAGTGTAATCTCCTTAAACTCTTGATCATATACTGCTGTAGCACTAAAGTCTGGTGCTTCTTGGCCAACTCTTAAGCTCATGAAAAAATTTGTCCTAATTTAAATTATGTATGGTCTGATTGACCGTAATAAGTATTATAATTTTATTAATAATGAATTAGCAAGTTTTTTTTTAATTCAATGAAATGGCATTATTCCTTTACTAGGAAATTTACAATTTTGAATCACAATAAACTTTTAAAAAATCTCAAAAAGGAGTTAATTAAATATCCCATTAACAGGCCTGACAATAAAAATTCGCATTAAAAGAAATTTTATTTTATTTAAGATTCCTTAAAAATTAACTCTCTATAATTAGAGAATATTCTTTTTAATATTTTTAATTATGGCTAAATATATTGAAAGACTAAAGGAAAAAGTTAAAATAAAAAAATTTGATTCTAATCAGCCAATTGGAGCTTGGATTTTCGTTGTAATTTTGAATATAGTTGGATTTGCCGGTTATTTTTACTTAAAAGTAAATCATATACAACTAGGTAGTTAAAAACTTATCTTATTTCCTTCTTAATTGAGCGACAAAAATTTTTTAGTCTTTCATTTCTCGTTAAGTCAGGTAAAGTCCAAATTGATTCTGTCTCGGGGAATGGATCTTTACTCCATTCTTTGAATTCTTCCATTATCGAAGCATTATTTAGTTTTGATGTATACTGTTTTCGTTTTTTTAAATACTTTCTTATTACTGTAAGATTTGCCTCAATATATTCCCTCATAATAAATACTTAATCTTATATTAATTTATCATCTTGCAAGTTCTACTTATAAAGAAAAGATAAATTAAACATTTTGAACTGCTTGAAAAAGTCCAAACGAATAACCTCCTATTAGAATCCAGCCAAGTACGCTTGATATTATTGTAGATCTTCTATTATGTCTCCTTAAAGCTGATTCAATCATTTCATTAACTTCATCTCTGTTAAGGTATTCTTTCTTGGAATTTTTTTTCATTTTTTTTTCTTTTACAATAAACGAATTTATAAGAAAGTGAGCTTAAAATAATTTCTTATAAGTGAAAGTTTTATTTTTGATGATTTTATAAATATTTTTTATATTTAGCAAAAATATATTTAATGAAACCTTAAAAGAAATTTTAAAATTATAAGATAAACTATTTGAATCGAAGTATCATAGTTTTTTATACAAACAATGAATATTAATGATAAATCTGTTTTAGAAATGCTTAATAAACTTATTGTTATTAATAGGCTAAATAAAAGTCAAATTCTTCAAATGGTGAATTTAGTTTCAATATCAAATGATATCAATGATTTAAAGGATAACTTGAAATGGGAAAGTTCTAAATCATTCCACAATAATATTTAAAATACATAAACTCATTGTTTGAGAATTATGAATTTTTGAAATTTACATAAGAAAAAAATAATTGTTAAATCAATTAATTATGAGTTATATAAATAATTTATATAAGCTATTCAAATAAATTTTTGATAATAATTTTTCTTATAAGAAACTTGCTCTTGATTACCATAATTAAGTGTTGTTTTCTTATCCTTGCTAAATGATTTAATTAATATTGTAGAAGTGATTATTATTATTAGTATGATTAGTAAGTCTCCAACAGTAATCCCTCTCTCCTTAAGATTCATAATAAAACATATATTTTGTTTAAATATAGCCTTTTTTACTTGATTAATTAATAGTTTTAACAAACGTGCTAAAAATATATATTAAGGAAATATAAAATGAATATAAAAATTTTAGGACTATAATCAATTGAGTTATATAAAAAAATAAGTGAATTACTTATATGGAAGTCAAAAAAAAAATTAGTAGCTACAACACCCCTGATTTTTTCTCTGAAGAGATGATTATCACAAAAAAAACACTCAATGAAAATCAACTAAAATTAACTTATCAAAAACGGTTAATCTCAGATCTAGACTACAAGCACAAGGAATGGTCAAAGTCGATTGAAAGTTAATTTTAAAAGCTTTCGTTGATTATATTAAAAAGTTTATTTCTTTTGTTTTTATTTTTTTCTTCCCAATAATGTGTTACTTCATCATTAATGATAGGTTTTGCTTCGTAAGCTAGATACCAAAGAATAAATCCGACAGGAAATATTAAAATATGCATAGTATAATTAGTTGACTTAAATCAAATATAATGCAACACTTGTAATGTGCAAGTGTGACACTAATTTATTTAAATTATGCCCTCTCCGAGGAAAAGAATTGGTTTTTTGCCAAGTGAAGAAGTGCATGAAATTATTGAAAAATTGTGCAGAGCAAATGAGTATAGTCAGTCAAAAGTCACAGGTTTATTGGTTGAGGAAGCGTTGAGATCTCGAGGTGTGTTAAGTGAATCTTATGGTCAAAATCAAAATGATAAAGGGGATTTTATAAACTTTTATTTTGATCACGAAACATTTTCTGAAAGTAATAGATCTCCACTTAATTTGGACGAATATGCAGTTAATAAAAACGTATTATCTGATGATATCAAAATGATGCATGAATTTATTGAGTTTAAGTATTTTAAGAAAGTTATGAGGCGAAATAACAACATTATTAAATAAATAGTGTCACACTATTAATGTTTATATGAGAATGCTTTTCAATGGAATTTAGAAATTAAGCAGAGATAAATATTTTTGAATATTTCTAATCAACTTCTTAAAAAAGGATCCAAAATAAATTGAATCTTTAAAAATTTAGCGGACTAAATCCTCGTGGAGATATGAACCTTAGCCCGCTTTAAAAAAATAGCAATAAAAAAATATAAATACAATAAGTATGTAAATTTACTTTTGATTTAAAATTGGATTATAAAAACTCTAAATATAAATGGCAGTAAGTGAATTTAATGAAGATACACAGGATCAAATATGTGATCTTCTTGAAAATCTTCAGCAAATAGAGAAACTTAAAAATAAAGATATACGAATTTTGGTTGATAAAATAGTTAGAAAATATGGAGGAAAAGTAGTAAATAAATGAAACGCCTATTAATCCCACTATTAGTTTTGTTTACTTTACCAAGTGTTGTAAATAGCTCCCACTTAAATAATCAGAGAGAACTTATAGTCACCTCAGAGAGCACTAGGGAATCAATAGAGTTGGCAAAATACCTTAAAGCTAATGGTGTAGTTAAATATTCAGCATATTGGTGTCCTAATTGCCTTAATCAAAGTGAATTATTTGGTAAGCAAGCTTATAGAGAACTTAATGTAGTTGAATGTGCAAGAGATGGGATAAACAGTCAAACTCAATTATGCATTGATAAACAAATTAAAGGGTTTCCAACATGGGAAATAAATGGAAAACTAATTTTAGGTGTGCTTTCACTAAAAGAGTTATCAAAGTTGACTGGATTTAAGAATTAAGGAAAATGTAAGATGATTAATGGCTAGATATTAAAGGTTATTTCTTGAGTACCTTTCATACATCCTCCAGCTGGATAGTTAATTACTTTTTTTGATATTAATCCAATACTTATAGCAACTATTCCAATACCAAATAAAGCTCTTGATCTTTTGCTTGAGATGAGATACTTCATTGGGTATTTATAAGTATTAAATAGTAGGTATTATTAAATTATAACGTTGATTTTTTTTAAAAAAAATAACAAGTAACCCTAAATCTATAATTTTTTAAAATAAGTTTTAGATATTAGATATCTTGAAAATCCTTAATCAATAAATACTTATATATCTTTTTTTCAGTATTTTTAGTTTGTAATTGACAGTCTTTTTATAATTAAATGAGACTTTTATTTTTTTATGAAAAATAAAGAATTTAATGTGACTCAAGGAATGGCTTTGTTACTTTTGAAGCCATTAAATTTACCCGCTAACTATGTCCTTAATCTCATAATTTATATAACTAACCCTAGCAAAAATATTGGTTACTAAGATTCTTCCCAAACTGGTTTAGTTCTCCTCCAACCTTGAGCGATTAACTTTTTCCATTCATCTCTAGCTTTATCAACTTTAATTTCTTCTCTGGTTGTCATAAGAGGTTGTTCTTTTCCTAAAACACCAATAATTCTCCCAGAGTCAATAAACATATATTCAAAAAATTTATCTTTATTTTGATTATTCTTTGAAAACCTTTTAACCCTTGAACGTTTCGAATTTATAAGCCAAAAATATTCTGTCAATCTTTCTTATTTTATGTTTCCTCAATCGGAGCCATTGTTAATCCTTTGCTGAGGAGTTGCTCATGATATAGCTCTGACTGTTCAAGATTACCTCTCCATACCTCCGCCGACCCCGTCTTATCAACTTTGATGGTTAGATCCCATGCCCTTTTTCTACTCATACTTGGAATTATTGTTAGAAGACAATTTGCTACATGCTGAAAAGTATTAAAACTGTCATCAAGAACAATTACCCTTGCTTCTGGATATTTTGCTTTAGTTTTCTTTGGATGTGAGACAGTCCCGAGTGAATTAATCATTATTGTCTTTGCAAGTTTAAGTCAATTAAAATTTTAGCTAAAATCTTCAATTGAAAAGTATTGAAAATGTCTCGAGCGTGACTTGAACACGCGACCTGCGGGCTATGAATCCGCCGCTCTAACCAGCTGAGCTACCGAGACATGGGAATATTGTAAGGCATTGGTTGTACTTAATTACCATTTTGAAAATTTATTTGTTTGTGGGCCTCATATATTGCAATTCCGCATGCTACAGAAAGGTTTAGACTTCTAACACCTTTTTGATTATTGTTTCCAGTCTGTAAATTAGGCATAAATATTGATATTAAAGAGTCGCTTTTATTAATAATGGAATCTGGTAATCCTGAATCTTCTCTCCCAAATAACAAAATATCATCTTGCTTAAATTTAAAATCCTTCAAATATAATCCATTTTTTTTACTAAAAGAAATTATTCTTTTTGTTGCTTTTGACGTCAAAAATTTATCAAAATTCTCATACTTATTAACAGTAACTAGAGGCCAATAATCTAATCCTGCTCTTTTTAAATATTTATCTTCTAGTTTAAAACCTAAGGGCTCTATAAGATTTAAAGGCATATTAAATGCAGCACATGATCTGGCAATATTACCAGTATTTTGTGGGATTCTAGGTTCAAAAAGAGCGACTTCCAATTTTAAGTAGGTATTTCAATACTTATTTCATCTATTTTGATTGCTCTGCCATTTATTGCCAGCCAATTATCTTTTGATATTTTGGTTATTCTCTTTTGAAGTTCACCGATTCTTTCAATATAAGTATTACCAATTTTATATTCAGAGACTAGACTCCAACCTACTTGTTCTCCAACAATAATTGTTACTCTTTTTCTTTTCATTAAGAGACTTATAAGTGAATTCAATTTTGTTGACCATTCATTTTGTTCCTTGCCAATACTTTTCATAACAAATCCGCCAATAGAATCTATTAATAATGGACCTTCTTCTTTTCTTAATGTATTTAATAGATCTGTCGTTTCTATTAATTTCCAATCTTTTGGCCTTCTTTTTCGATGTAAATTAATTTTATCTTGCCATTCTTTATCATCCAAATTGTTTTCTGATAAGGCAACATATGATAATTCTTTTACCTCCTTTGCAAGATACTCCGCGAATTCACTTTTGCCACTCTTTGTCCCCCCTGTAATAAAAATAATATTAGATAAATAATCTCCGATAATTAGATCCTTGGCATTCATAAATTCTCTATTATTTAGAGAAATACCACCATGTTGCTAAAGGAATAATTGTGGCAGCAATTAACAAACCTATAACTATATAAGTAGCAGTAGAACTCTCAGTATCTTTTGATCTCATAGTGTTAAAATTTGGATCCACTACGGGGTTGTCAATAGATGAAGGCTGACTTTTTTCGTAATTTATGACATTCTTCTGTTGAGTAATACCAAAATATTTATTTATAGTACTAATTTCATTTGCGTATGTAGTCGAGGGGATAAGAATAAAAATTAAGCCAGTAAAGATAAAAGAAAGTATATATTTATTGATGTTTAGTTTCATTTTGAAAGGTTTTGGTTAATTATATATTAAAAACTATATGTTTGAGTATTTAAAAAGTACTAAACAATATAATATTTGCATAATTTAATTAGAAATAACATATTTAAAATATGGGATTCAATGGGAAATCATTAATATTAGTCGGTGCAATACTCTTTATTTTTCAGATAGCAAATTTCATTTCAATAGAAACAATCACTCCTGAGCTTGAAAGAGCACAAGTGTTAGCTGCGATAGCTTCATTAATTATTATTTTGATAGGTTTTTTATTTAAACAATTCGAACCATTAGCTGGTGAGAAAGCTGCTTTAAAAGGAGAAAATAAGTTTTTCTTCGATAGAAACATTCCTGATGAAGTTATTGATGAGCTTGCATGGGGTTCTGAAGCTATATTAACTTCTACTGCTGCGGCCACAATACTAATCCACAATGATGGAGTAAATATATTAAGAAGAGGAATTACTACAAGTAATGAGTTTAAACCTGGAGAAACTTGTCTGAGATCAACAAAAGATATGAAATTAATATCATTAGCAAATACTAAATTTTATCCAGGAAGAGACGAATTTTTTAATTTTTGTGCTGATATTCCATCCATTTTAGTTGTACCTATAAATAGTAAAGCCTTTATATTGGTTGGAGGCTGGAGTGCTAAATGTTTTACAAAGTCTGATGAAAACTGGATAAATAATTGGTCAAAGAAAATTAATAATATTTTTTTAAAATATAATATTTAAAAATAAATAATTGATTTAACTCTTTTATCTTTTGCATTAAAACTTACTGTTTCAGTATCTAAATCATAGTAGGCGTTTTCTGAAGTTGTTTCAAATCTATTATTGTTATTCACATCTTTTATTATATATTTTACTGGACTGAAAAATTCAATTTTGTTGTCTGAACCCATTATGGCTTTTGATGAATTTAAGATGATATTTTGATTTTCAAATCTTATATTTCCTTCCAACAAATATTTAGTATCTTCTGTATTCCAAAAAAAATTATCAGCATATAAAAAATCCTCTTCTTCATTAATAGTTCTTAATTTTACATTTCCACTCATTTTTACGAGTCTATTGTTATCTGATAGTGTTGATTCTTCTGAAATAATAATATATTTAGTTTCTTCCCCTTTAAATATTTTTACAATAGGTTTTTTTAATTCAAATTTTAATTTACTATTGTTGTAAATTAAATCTGGACTTGTAATAGAATATATTTTATTTCCCTTTTTAGAGAAAATATTCATATCCAAACTTTCAATTTTTTGGACTAATTTATTCTCATCAATTACATTTGGTGTACAACCAAGTAAGAGAAATGGTAGGAAAATTATTAATCTATATTTGTTGGTCATATTCAAGCTTATTCATAATTGGAGTAGGTTTAGGGAGACTAGAGTTTCTAACTAATAATCCCCAAGTTAATTGTTGTTTCCAAGGAATTTCCTCTGCGTATATGGATCCCAGTTGTTCATTAATTTTTGAAGACAATTCGGGCAATAAAGGTAGCAATAATAAGCCTATAATTCGGGTACTTTCTAATACATTGTAAATAATTTCTTTAACAAGAGGTAAATTATCTTTCTCTTTAATTAACATCCATGGTTGATTATCATTCAAGTACAAATTTGTATTAATTGCTAGGCTAAGTACTTCATTAGCTGCTAAATCTAATTTGTAGTTATCAAAGTTATAAATATAGTTTTCGACTGCAATTTTGGCATAATTCTCTAATTTATTATCACCTAAAACTTTTTCATTATTTGGCACTTTATTATCAAACCATTTTCTAGACATAGATGATGTTCTATTTAATAAATTTCCAATTGTATTAGCTAAGTCATTATTGATAATGTCAACGAATCTTTTATCTTGAAAATCTCCATCATTTCCTAGTGATATGTCTTTAATGAGATACCACCTTACAGGATCATTTCCATATTTTGTAAGCAATAAATCAGGGTCGAGTACATTGCCCAAGCTTTTACCCATTTTTTGCCCCTCTCTTGTAAGAAACCCATGCCCAAATACCTTTTTAGGAACATTCATATTGGCAGAAATGAGCATTGCGGGCCAATATACAGCATGGAATCTCAAAATATCTTTACCAATAAAATGAACATCAGCTGGCCATCCTCCATTAATAGATTTTTCTAATGAATGTTCTGTCGCATTAGAACTAATGGCGCTTACATATCCAAGTAAAGCATCAAACCATACATAAAAAGTATGGTTATCGTAACCAGGGACAGGAATTCCCCAAGTGACATTTGTTCTTGAAATTGAAAAATCCTTTAAACCTTTAGACACAAAATTTATAATTTCATTCTTTCTTTCTATTGGCTCTATAAAAAAAGGTTCGTTGATTATTTTCTCAATTTCTTTTTGATATTTTGAAAGCCTAAAAAAGAGATTCTCTTCATTTTTCCATTCTAGATT
>QCDN01000006.1 GCA_003280885.1 Prochlorococcus sp. AG-355-J04
CTTTTTAAAGCTGGAGTTATTTTCTAGAGGATTAGATCTTAAGAGCTCTTCTTATAGTATTGGGAAGAGAAAAATTAGTTTTAAAAAGGGCAAATTTAAATCTAACTTTAAATATAATAAATTATCTACACAAACATTTTGCAAAGGAAGTTTTACTTTTACTAATTTAAAAATAAAACCAGAAGATTTCTCAGAGAATATAAATTCAGATTCAACTAGGTTTTTTTGTAAAGATAATTATTTAATAGGAAATTCCAACAACCTAAATTACGGAACATTGAATTCAAACTTTAATTTAAATATCCCATTAAATATGAGTTCTAATAAAATTGATCTAAAAGGAAGTATTGGATACATTAATAGCTTGAATCCAGATATTAAATTATCGGGTAATATTCCCTATTGGTTTGATAGAAGAGGGATTAATTTTGGTGATATCTATTCTAGTTTTAAAATAAATAGAACTCAATTATCTAATTTAAATGTTTTTCGAAAAAATGATATTAGGGGATTCGTCACTGCTAAAGGTGAATTAAAAGGAAAAATTAGTGATCCAGATATTTCAGTAAAGTTTAATGTTGATTATCCACACTTCAAAGGGATTCAGATCAGAGAAATATGGGAGGGAGATATTAAAAATAAAAATGATAAATTTTTGTTAAATATGAAAAATAGATACTCTCCCATTCCTTCATTTCTCTCTTTAGAGTTTGATTCTAGTCTTAAATTAGATAATGTTTCTTTTAGTAGAATTTTTAATTCTAATAAAGGAAGCATAGGAGTATTTAAAGAGAATAATAGTTATATTTGGACCGCTAATAATTTTCCTCTTGATGAACTTCAATTATCAATAAGAAACAATCAATTCGATAGAATTGAAGGAATTATTAATGGTTCTGGATCAATATCGTTAGACCAGTCATCCCTTGATGGACGACTTGCTTGGAGTCTAGGTAAATATAGAAATATTAATCTAGCTAATTCATTATTCGATTTCAGCCTCAAAAATAATTCTTTTTATATCAACTCTTCATTGTATCCAATCGATGGAGGAATAATTGAAGTCGAATATGATTCAAATAAAAATAATTTAATTAATTCAGAATTCACGAATATAAGCACTAGTTGGACTATCCTTACCGCTTTTGATATTTTTAACTTTGAAAATAAAAATTTTATTCCCATAAGTAAATCGAATATTTTGGATGATCTGGAAATAAATAATGCTAATAAATCATATAAAGAGAGAATCGATTTTATAAATAACTTTATTGAAAATAGTAATGTGTTGGAGGACAAATTTAATTTGCAAAAATATTTAAATAAATTTAGAAGCAGATACAATGGAAAAGTTACTATTCAGGGCGATAGACCAGTCAATTACAAATTGAATGCAAAATTAAATGGCTATCTTGATATATCTGGAGATTACTACAAGAATAATAAAGAGGAATTTTCTATTGATTTGGAAGCAGGATTATTAAAAGGGAAAGGTGCTTTAAGAATTAAATTACCATTAAGTGCAGCTAATATCTTTTTAAATAAACCAAGAGATTTTCTTGGGGATTTGGATATGGATTTATTTTATGATCTTGATAAAAAATCTTTCTCAAGTAAAATTTCTTCTAATAATTCATCAATCAAAAATAACAAAATAATATTTGATAAAGGGCTAATTGAATTTAATAATTCTATTTTTGATATTGATTTTTCCCTTCTAATAAATGATTCTGAAATCCCAATTAATATTGAAGGCTCAATACCTATAAATAAAACAGATAATTTAGATCTAAGATTTTTTGGGAATGGCAAATTTATTGAATTAATTGATATTTTTGCTGATGAATACTTTACCTTTAAACAAGGTGATGTGAATCTTAGAATGATTCTAAAAGGAACCCTAAATAAACCTCTGTTAAATGGATTTGTCGTAATTAAAGATTCTGAAATTGATTTTTATAACAATATAGTAAAAGATATTAATAGCTTGATAATCTTTGATTTTGATTATTTAGAGATCCAAAATTTAGAAGCAAAAGACGAAGATTCTGGAGATATTTTTATAGTAGGTTCTTTGCCTTTTTATAAAGAGAATGATTCTGTGAAGTCAGAGATTAATTTGATAGCTAAAAATTTAACTGTAAAAACAGAAAATTCCAATTTTTTAGTGGATTCAAATATTAATTTAAGTGGATCATTTAAGAATCCTGTTCTTGGAGGTAATCTTTCACTTAATAATGGATTTATTAATTTTAATAGCTCCAACCAAAGTAAAAAAATTGATAAAAGCATTAAACGAAAAGTATATAAAAAAGATTGGCCAGAACTCTATTGGAATAATAATGAAAATATTGAAATAATTTCAAATGAAACTATTTTAAATTCTTTTCTTTTAGGAGAAAGATTGCCTAATTATTTAGATAATTTAAGCTTTAGTAATCTTAAATTAAAACTTGGACCAGATTTTAAACTTCAATATTCAGAAATAGTGCAAGCTTATCTAGATACGAAATTAGACCTTAATATAAATGGCGAGGTAGGAGAAGATTTGAATGCTAGAGGTTTAGTTTATCTAAAAAAAGGTAGAGCTAACTTGTACACTACTCCATTTAAACTTGATAAAAATAAAGACAATTATATTTTATTTGCATCAAGAAGTGGTGTCGTTCCATTTATTAATTTTTCTCTGGTTAGTAGAGTTCCAGATTCTATAATACCAATAAGTGAAAACAATCAGGACTCAAACATATCAGGTGATCTTGATACAGACGTGACTCCAAGAGGTTTTGGATCATTTGGGATTGGCAATTCAAGGCTTATCAAAATTGAAGCTTCATATGAAGGATTTTTAGATCAATTATCTTTTGAAGATGAGAATAAAAGAATCCAACTTAGGAGTACGCCAAGTTATAATAGATCACAAATAATTGGATTAATTGGAGGCAACTCTGCAAATTTAATAAATAGAGCATTTATTTCTCAACTTAATAATGCGGATGCATTTAGTGAGAGATTTCAGTTGTCTTTATATCCAGCTCTAATAGAAAATAATGATTCTTTAAATAATATTTTTTCCAATGAAAATTTAGATATAGAAAGTAATGAGGAATTTTCTTCTCAAGCTTGGGTAGCTGAACTAGGACTTGATATTACTGATTCCATAAATTTTGCCTTTCAAACCGTTCCCGGAAGAGATGACCTTTCACCTTTAGGAATTTTGACCTTTCAGGCTAATCCAAACTTAGAATTATTAGGTTCTTATGATTCCAACGGGGATTGGAAAAGTCAAGTTCAATTATTCTTTAGATATTAACTCGAAATGAAAGTTAGTTTAAAGAATCTTTAATTTGAATTATTATTAAATTAATTAAAAAATATTATGGCTAATATCTTTGAAGTTCCTCAGCCAGGTAATGATCTTTTAGAAAAAGCTGATTTAGTTCGTTTGGCATCAATAAAAATAAGTCAAACTGAAAACAATAATAGAATTAAAGCCTTAAATTTTATGGCTGATTATCTAGAGGATAATACTAAAGAAATTTTAGAGGCTAATAGTGAAGACTATAAAAGAGCGGAAAAGAAGGGAATTTCAAGGGCTTTACTCTCTAGATTAAAGCTATCAAAAGAAAAACTTTATTCAGGAATTGAAGGAGTAAGAAAAGTTGGAGACTTGGCTGATCCTGTAAATCAGGTTCAAATTAAAAGAGAGATTTCAAAGGGGTTGATCTTAGAAAGAAAAACTGTGCCAATTGGAGTCTTGGGGGTTATTTTTGAATCAAGGCCAGATGCTGTAATGCAGATTAGTTCTTTAGCAATAAGATCAGGTAATGGAGTAATACTAAAAGGTGGAAGTGAAGCTAATTTAACAAATACTGCAATAGTAAAAGCATTGCAAGAAGGGTTAAAAAAATCAGGTCTTGATAAAAATGCAATATGTTTATTAACAAGCAGAAAAGATAGCATGGCGATGTTAAATCTTGAGAAATATATTAATTTAATAATTCCAAGAGGAAGTAATGAATTAGTTAAATTTATTCAGGAGAATACAAGAATTCCTGTGCTGGGTCATGCTGATGGAATATGTCATTTGTTTATAGATGTTGAGGCAAATCTAGGGATGGCTTTATCAGTCTCTTTGGACAGCAAAATTCAATATCCTGCAGCATGTAATGCTATCGAAACTTTATTAGTTCATAAAGATATCGCACCAGCTTTTTTAGAAAAGGCAATTCCTTTGTTTAATTCTAATGATGTTAAATTAATTGGAGATAAGAGATCAGTTGAATTAGGGATAAGGTATGAGGCTAGTCTAGAAGATTGGAAAACTGAATATTTGGATTTAATTTTATCGATAAAAATTGTTGATGATCTTGATGAAGCAATTACACATATTCAAAAATATAGTTCAAAACATACAGATGGAATAATTACTGAAAATTTAAGTACGGCTAATAAATTTATGAATGTAGTTGATAGTGCAGGTGTTTTTCATAATTGCTCTACTAGGTTTGCAGATGGGTTTAGATATGGATTCGGAGCTGAAGTTGGTATATCTACTCAAACTCTTCCACCAAGGGGACCTGTAGGTCTAGAAGGTTTGGTAACTTATAAATATTTCCTAAAAGGTGATGGAGATATAGTTGATGATTTTTCATCAGGAAAGGCTATCTATACCCATAAAGATCTTTAAAACTTTTAAAGATGGAAACTTTTTTAAAAATTGAAAAAATTAAACTTTGGTCTAGGGTTGGCGTTCTTGATGAAGAAAGGGAATTAGGACAACTATTTATTTTAGATATATTTTTGTGGACTGATTTTGAAAAATGTACAGCAAATGATGATATAGAAAAAACAATTGACTATTCAAAATTAGTTCAAATTTTAAAAGACCAATCAAAGAAAATATATTGTTTCACAATCGAAAAATATTCAAACGAAATTTTAGAAATCATTGATAAGGAATTTAAGCTTTCTAAAGTTAAAATTATTTTGACAAAATGTAATCCTCCAATCACAGGTTTCGATGGGAAGGTGTCAATAGTAAGAATTCTTGAAAATAATTAAATTATTGGAAAAAAGAAATCCCATTATATTGATTCATGGTCTTTGGAATACTTCAAGTATTTTTTCTTCTATTACCTCAAAACTTGATGAAATTGGAATTGAATATTTTGCCCCAACTCTTAAGCATTCATATGGAATGACTTCAATTGTTGATTTGACTAATAAATTAAACGAATTAATTTTAAAGAAATATGGTTTAGAAAAAGAAATAGATATTTTGGGATTTTCTATGGGAGGAATTATTGGTAGATACTGGCTTCAAAAATTTAATGGATATAAAAGAACAAGAAGATTAATATCTATAGGTTCCCCTCACAAAGGAACTTTGATGGCTCAATTAATACCTAAATTCCCCTTTAGAGGAATATCAGAAATGAAAATAAATAGTAAGTTTTTAAGAGAACTCGCAAATAATGATTTTTTTCTTGATGAAATTGAGTGTATAAATTTCTTTACTTTTTGGGATATGATGGTTTTTCCTGGCTGGTGGACAAATTTAAATTTTGGGAAAAAAATATCAGTAAAAGTATATAAACATAGAAACCTAGTAAGAAATAAATCTGTGGTTGACAAAATAATCGATGAAATTATTAATTAGCTCCAGATAGACCTAAGTGCCTTATTAAGGAATCAGTTTGTGGCTCTCTTCCCCTGAATAGTTTAAATATGTCTAATGGAGGTAGGCTTCCTCCCAAGCTAAGTATTGTATCTTTGAATTTCTTCCCTATTAGCTTTAAATCTTCAGAGTTTTCTAGATCAGCTTCTTCAAACATTGAAAATGCATCAGCACTTAGAACTTCAGCCCATTTATATGAGTAATATCCTGCAGAATATCCGCCTGCAAATATATGACTAAAACAACAAAGAAAGTGATCTTCTTGGATTGGTTCAATAACGGTAGTTTGTTTTGCAATTTCTCTTCTTATTTCATCTGCTGTTTTACCTTCGTTTTTATCAATACTACTATGCAATCTGAGATCTGTTATTGCAAAATGTAGTTGTCTAAGAGTAGCCATACCACAATTAAAAGTTCTATTCTTTAGGAGCTTCTCAAAATTCTCATCGGATAATTTTTCTCCAGTTTTGTAGTGCTTAGCAATATTCATAAGTGTATTTTTATGAAAACACCAGTTTTCCATAAATTGACTTGGAAGTTCTACTGCATCCCACTCAACATTGTTGATGCCAGCTGCTTGAGGAAGATTTACAGTAGTAAGCATATGTTGAAGACCATGTCCAAATTCATGGAAAAGTGTCTGAACTTCTTCAAAACTCATCAAACTAGGTTTATCTTTTGATGGTGGAGTCTGATTACAAACGAGATAAGCTACCGGGAGGGTCTTTTTGCCAACATTATTTTTATTCAAACATTCATCCATCCAAGCCCCTCCCCTTTTTGATTCAGGCCTCGAATATGGATCTAGGTAAAATGATGCTATTCTGTCATTTTCTTTATTGAGGATATTAAAAAATAAAACGTCATCATTCCACAGAGGTGCCTCATCAGTTGCCTCGACTACTTTAATTTCAAAAAGCTTTTCACTTAATTTAAATAAACCTTTTAAAACATCATTTAGTGGGAACCAAGGTCTCAAAGACTCTTGATCCAAATTGAGCTTTTCCTTTCTAAGAAGTTCGGACCAATAACTAATATCCCATGGCTCTATATTCTGTGATTTTGGAAATCCATTAGCTTTAGAAAACTTATCGAGGGTTTCTAATTCAATTTTTGCGGTTTTGAATGATGGCTTTCTCAATTCTTCTAAAAGGTTTTCAACATTTTTAATTTCTTTCGCCATTTTCGTTGACAAACTTAATTCCGCCCAACTTTTATAACCGAGAAGATTAGCCTTTTTAGTTCTGAGAGATAATATCTCTTCAATGATTTGAGAATTATTTCTTTCTCCTTTAGAAGCTCGCCCAACAAATGCTTTATATAGTTTCTCCCTAAGGTTACGGTCCGTGGCATATGTCATAAATGAAGTATAAGTTGGTACATCTAGACTCAATTTCCAAGGACCATTTTTAATATCAACTTCTTCATCTTTTTTAAAGTGATTGTGTGCAGAAATTGCCATCAATTCAAGAACTCGTTCAGGAAGACCATCGACTTCAGATTTTTTATTTAATATTAAAAACCATTTATTAGTGGCATCAAGAACATTGTTGCTGAAGTCTGTTGATAGCTTCCCAAGTTTTTCTGAAATATTGTTGAATTCTTCTTGATCTTTTTTTTGTAGAGAAATTCCTCTATGTTGCATTTCAAGAATTTCTTTATCTAAAATTCTGTTTTTAATTTGATCAAAGTTTTTTGTTTCTTTAAGCTTGACTAAAGAATTGTAAATTATTTTACTTTGCCCGAATTTGTTACTCAGGCTGATAATCTCTGGAAGAAATTTCGAATAAATATCTCTAAGACTCTCAGAATTATCTACAGCATTAAGGTGACTTATTACTCCCCAACTCCATCTAAGGATTTCATTGACTTCATTTAAAGGATTTATTACCTTATCCCAATCTAAGTTATTTTGGTTCAAATAATTAGATAAATTATTTTCTATATTTTTAAAATCTTCGGTTATCTTTTCTAATACTACTGGAAATTGTTTACTAATGTTTTCGGGAGTAAATTTTTTAAATTCTGGTAATTCTCCATATTTAAAAATTGAAGTATTCATTTATAAAAAAAATTTAATTAACTAAAGTTGTATAAGTCCTAACAATTTAGCTAAAGTGAGCTGCTGACTGAGAGCATTTGTTGAAGATTCGTATAAATTTATGGCTATTTTTGGCCAAAAACCTATCACCAAAGTCGGCAATAATAAACTGAAACCAATCGTCAATTCTCTACCATTCATCTCTTTAACTGTAGCTAGTGCTGGAATTCTAGGGCCAAAGAATACTCTCCTACACATTGACAATAGATATATTGGTGTCAGAACTAAACCGATAGCTGCAATAAGAATCGTTATCGATCTAAATGTAGAGCTGAAGCCTTCTTGACTAGTGATACCTAAAAATACAGTTATTTCACTTATAAAACCGCTCATCCCAGGTAGTGCTAAAGAGGCCAAAGAGCTTGCTAAGAAAAAAGCAAAAGTTATTGGCAAGACCTTTGCTAAACCGCCCATATTTGGTATGGAAAGAGTGTTTGTTCTTTCATAGAATGAGCCCGTAACAAAGAACATAGCTGCAGCGATAAGTCCGTGACTGATCATTTGGAGCATTGCTCCGCTTATCCCTAGAGCATCTACTGCTCCTATCCCTAACAGAACAAAACCCATATGACTGACTGAGCTACATGCAATTCTCCTTTTAACATTATCTTGTGCAAATGCATTTAGTGCTCCGTAAATTATATTGATTATTCCAAGAATAATTAATGCAGGGGCAATTTGAAGATGTACTTCAGGAAGTATTTGAACATTAAATCTTAAGAGAGCGTACCCTCCCATTTTTAAGAGTATTCCAGCGAGTAACATTGAAACTGGTGCATTAGCCTCTCCATGAGCATCGGGCAACCAGGTATGTAATGGAAAGATAGGAAGTTTTACTCCAAAACCAATTAGAAATCCTAAGTAAGATAATAAGGCTAAGCTGCCTGTTACATGTTTATTAGTTAAATCGGTAATATTTAAAGTAAAGGTATCACCATTCAAGGCAAGTGCTAATCCACTTATGAGTATTAATAAAGAAGCTAAAGCTGTGTAAAGAATAAATTTCGTTGCCGCATATAATTTCTTTTTTCCTCCCCAAATCGCAATAAGAAGATAAACCGGAACTAATTCAAGTTCCCATGCTAAGAAAAATAATAGGAAATCTTGAGAAAGGAAAACTAGTGCCTGTGCTGATGCTTGTACTAATAAAAGAGCAAAATATAGATTAGATTTTTTCTTAATTTTCCAACTTGCTGCCGCTGATAAAAATGTAATTAACCCACTCAAAGCTACTAAAGGAGCAGATAACCCATCTACGCCAAGAGACCACTCTAAGCCTATTGAGGGTAACCAAGAAGCTCTTTCCACCAGTTGTAAAGAGCTATCTAAAGTATTGAATTTTTGAAAAAGGACACCGATTATTAGTAAAAAATCTATAAATAAAAAACTTAATGAGATATTTCGTGGGAGTGTATTGTCTTCTCCTTCTTTCGAACTCAAGAAAGGCATTATTAATGCCCCAATTAAAGGCAGTAAAACAATAGATGATAGCCAAGGAAAAGATTCTAAATTCATTTATGTAATGAATAATTTATTTATTCTAGTTGAAGTTGTACTAGCTTGAGACTATAACATTAAAAATGCCTAAGTAAAACTACTTACCAGAGATAGTGCTAAATTGACTGCCTGCTTTTTGAAGGTTTAGGAATGGTGCTCTGCTAGCTACACCTGACTTCTCCCATGCTTTCACCATGGCTTGACTGACATTTTTACCATTTTCTTTTTTACACAAAGCTAAAATACTTGGTCCAGCCCCACTAATTGCGCATCCTAGAGCACCTGCATTTAGTGCGGCATCTTTGACGTCTAATCCACCTTTAATAAGTTTCCATCTGTAGGGTTCATGTAGCTTATCAAACATACCCTCTTTAATAAGTTCCTCATTTCCTGCTTTTAAGCCATTTAGTAACAAAGTAAGTGCCCCCATATTTGTCACTGCATCAGATATAGGTACATTCTTGGGCATAACCTTTCTTGCTTCACTTGTGCTTAGTCGAATTGCAGGTATTGCTACAACAGCTTTAATTGAATCGTGCCAATCACATCTAATGATTCTCCATCTTTGAGAAGAGGACTTAGCTGTCAAACAAAGCCCACCTAGGAGAGAGGGAACTACATTATCAGGATGACCTTCTATATCAATGGCAAGTTCAAGGAGTTTTTCTTTTGACAATGGAGAATTCATTATTGCATTTGCTCCTATTAGTCCAGCAACTATTGCTGTAGCACTACTTCCAAGTCCGCGTGCAGGCGGGACTGCCAAATTAACTCTAGCTTCAAGTGCAAAAGGATCCATATTTGCGCTCTCCCATACTTTCTGAGCTGCTCTAAAAACTAAGTTTTCAGGTCCACCTCTTAAATGATTCCCATCTGTACTTTCCATTATTAAATCAAATCTATCTCCACCACCTTCAATTCTTGTAAAAATAAACTCATTATACAAATCTAAAGCTGCTCCAAGACAATCAAACCCAGGACCTAAATTGGCAGTTGTGGAAGGGACTGATACCCTTATTTTTTTTCCTACTTCAGGAATTGACATTATTTTGTTATTAAGTTTTTAAAAGCATTTTTGCTCTGCAGGCTGCACTAAAAAGTCCAAACTCTTCATCTAAAATGACTTTCATAGGTATTGTTTTAAGAATATCTTTTAATCTTCCCTTGTCGAAAAATTGTTTCATAAATAAATCTGATTTAAAGTTTTTGAAATGTTTTGATGCGGTTCCTCCAGAAATCCATAACCCACCAAAACACAATTCTTGAAGAGCAACATCTCCCAAGAAAGAGGCATAAGCGCCTAACCAAATCCTCTCAACTTCTATCATTAGCTGATCACCTTCTTTTGAAAGATTACAAATTTTTTCAGGTAGTTCTTTTCTCGCAGCATCAAAATTTGTAATCTTTTTTAGATATTTTTGTAGAGTATGGTTTTGGGCATCAGGTTTGCTTAGTCTCCATTCGGCAATTCTTGATAAACCTGTGCCGCTAATAATTCTTTCACAAGATATCCTTTCAATATTTAGGTAATTCTTAAGCCAAATTTTTAATTCCCATTCTAATTTTGACTTTGGGGAGTACTCAACATGACCACCTTCACTAGCTAAGACTTTTATCTTTTCCCCTGATATTATTCCTCTTGCAATGCCCAAACCAGTCCCCGCTCCAACAATGGCATGCAAATCATTATTGGCACCTTGAGAATGGGATCCATTTTGGATAGTAGAATATTGATTTTTTTTTAGATAAGGTAATCCATAAATTTGGACTGCGAAATCATTTATTAGCTCGCAACTTTTAAAATTAAATTTGTTTTGTAGAGCATCTCCAGATATATTCCATGACAAATTAATAATTTTTGCCTTGTTGTTAGATAAAGGACCTGCTACCGCGAAACATGCAGAAGAAGGATGAGTAATATTTTTGCATTCATATTTGAGAAAATCTTCTAGGATTAGTTCAAAAGAATCCCAATCAGAAGATATATATTTCTTTTTGAGTATTAACTTAGGCGAATCATCATTTATTTCTTTTTCAAAAATCCCCAATAGAACCTTTGTACCCCCTAAATCACAAGCGAGAAAATTCATATATTTGAGATTATTCTGTTCTCCCTTTTTTTTCTATCAATTCATCCATAAATTTATAAAGATTAGGTAAATTGAAAATTCCTAGATTTCTTCCATTCAAAGCTCTTAACGCGACTGAATCAATTTCCTCTTCTTTATCTCCAATAACTGCAATTAATGGAACTCTCCCGAGAGTTGCCTCTCTTATTTTATATCCTATTTTTTCATTTCTAATATCAACTTTTGATCGGTAACCATTATTATTTATTAAATCATTAAACTTTAAACACTTATTAATATTTCTATCAGTAATGCTCAAAATAATTATTTGATAAGGCGCAATCCAAATTGGGAATTTTGCTTCATATTGTTCAATTAAGATTCCGATAAATCTTTCAAAGGATCCTAAAATTGCTCTATGCAACATAACTGGATTTCTTTTTTCATTATCAATATCTACATAAGTTGCCTGCAATCTAATAGGCATTGAGAAATCAACCTGAATAGTTCCACATTGCCAGATTCTATTAAGACAATCTTTTAACGAGAATTCTATTTTTGGACCATAAAAAGCCCCCTCACCAGGTTGAAGTTCCCATTTTAGACTTTTATTAACTAGAGCTTTGGTAAGAGCTTCTTCTGATTTATCCCAAATCTCTTCACTACCTACCCTTTTTTCTGGACGAGTTGATAATTTGATAATGATTTCATCAAAACCAAAAGTTTTATAAACCTCAAAAACAAGATCTATAAAAGTAGATACTTCTTCTTGGATTTGCTCTTCTGTGCAGAATATGTGTGCATCATCTTGAGTAAAGTTTCTTACTCTCATTAAGCCATGTAGTGCACCAGAGGGCTCATTTCTGTGGCAAGAACCAAATTCAGCAAGACGAATAGGTAAATCCTTATAACTTTTTAAGCCTTGATTAAATACTTGAATATGGCATGGACAATTCATAGGTTTAATTGCATAAGTGCGATTTTCTGATGCAGTAGTGAACATATCGTCTCTAAATTTTTCCCAATGCCCGGACTTTTCCCAAAGAGATTTATCAACAGCTTGTGGGGTTTTAATTTCTAAATAATCATTTTTTTTAAGTATTTCTCTTATATATTTCTCCAGTACTTGGTAGATGGTCCATCCATTTGGATGCCAAAAAATCATTCCTGGAGATTCTTCTTGTATATGAAATAGTGAATGTTTCTTACCAAGTTTTCTATGATCTCTTTTTTCTGCTTCTTCAATTCTTTTTAAGTAGTCTTTGAGTTCTTTTTCTTTTGCCCATGCAGTTCCATATATTCTTTGTAATGATTCATTCTCACTATTACCTCTCCAATATGAACCTGATAATTTTAGTAATTTAAAGTTTCTTAAATGTCTAGTGTTGGGTACGTGAGGCCCTCTACACATGTCGATATATTCTTCGTGCTTGTATAAATTGATGAGTCCTTCTTCAGGAATTTCTTCAATTATTCGTAATTTAAAAGTCTCATCTCTTTCTTTAAAAGTTTTAATTGCTTCTTTTTTGGAAACTTGTAAGATTTCTACATCATAATTTGTTTTAATTAAGCTGTTTATCCTTTCTTCAATTTTTATTAAATCTTCAGGCGTAAATCTGTATTCAGAAAAAATATCGTAGTAAAAACCATCTTCAATTACAGGCCCAATTGCCATTTTAATATTAGGATAAATTTGTTTAGCTGCATGACCAATAAGGTGAGCAAAGGAATGTCTAATTATTTCAATTCCTTCTTTATCTTTTGATGTAATGATTACAACTTTGGAATCTTTATTTATAGGAATAGTTGCATCAAGGAGAGCACCATTTACTTTCCCAGCAATAGTTGCTTTAGCTAATCCAGCGCCTATACTCTGGGCAATTTCTAAAATAGTTACAGATTTTTCGAAAACCTTTTTTGAACCATCAGGCAAGGTAATTGTTGGCATAATTTATTTCTCCATTGCGAAGAATCCCAATTTTGATTTAACTCTTTTCAAAGTCTGATTTGCTAAATCTTCAGCTTTTTCCTTCCCTTCATCAAGGATTTTATTTAATTGATAGGGATCATTAATTAATAATTTATATTTTTTCTGAATAGGTTCTAGTGATTCAATAAGTTGTTCAGTAATTAATTTTTTAAATGTCCCCCATCCAGTCTCTGAGAATTCATTTTCACATTGAGAAATTTCTTTACCAGATAATATTGAATAAATCATCAAAAGGTTTTTAGATTCTGGTCTCTCAGGGTTTTTAAATTCAATTCCAATAGAACTGTCACTTTTTGCTCTTTTTATTTTTTTTGTGATTATTTCAGGAGGATCTAATAAGTTAATGCGACTGCCCTCATTAGGATCACTTTTGCTCATCTTTTTTGAACCGTCAATTAAACTCATTATTTTCGAACCATTCTTCATGATGATTGGTTGAGGGATTTTTAAAATATTTTCATCCTTACTAAATCTGGCATTAATTCTCTGTTGTGCAATATCTCTGGCAAGTTCAAGATGTTGTTTTTGGTCCTCACCTACTGGAACGAAGTCAGCGTCATAAAGAAGGATGTCTGCAGCCATAAGTATTGGATAGTCAAATAATCCAATAGATACATTATTCCCTTGTTGTATGGATTTTTCTTTGAATTGAATCATTCTTTCCATCCAATTTATTGGGGTCATGCAATTTAATATCCAACAAAGTTCTGAATGTGCTGAAATCTGACTTTGGACAAAAATTGAGCATATTTTGGGATCTATTCCACAAGCGACGTACAAAGCCGCAGTAGAGATAGTGTTCTTAGCTAATTCTTTGGGATTATATGAAGCTGTGATTGCGTGCAAATCAACTACACATAGAAATGTTTCATATTGTTCTTGAAGCGTAACCCAATTATTAATGGCCCCAAGCCAATTCCCAATATGTAAATCTCCAGTTGGTTGAACTCCTGAAAGAATTCTTTTTTTATTTGACATCCTCTTCTACTTCGCTAGATTGGATCTCTTCATTTGATGTACTTTTTACTGGTCTTGCAAAGGGGTCAGGAGCTGTTTTTGTCTTTTCTTCATAAGGATCTTGTGATTGCGTATTCGGAGAGGAGTTTTTATTGTTTTTTGCATATTCTTTGATTGATTCAATCAATTTCTCGTCTTTGATCATTTCGCTAAGTGTTCTAACAGAGAAACCAAGAACTGCAACGGTAGATCTTAATTGAAAGGTTTCTTGTATTGATTTAACAGCTTTCATTTCGTTATCACTCAATCTTATGCGGAATCCTCCTCCATCTCTTCTACCGCCTGATCTATCTCTGAAATTAGATCTTTCATTATTATAACGACCTCTGTAATTTTCTTGTCCAGGATTATTGCTGAAATTTGAATTAGACATCTTGATGTTTCTTAAGTTATTTAAATAGTTTATTAACTTAGCATCTGGTTATGCAATAAGTCTTTTTAAATTCCTTAAATTTTTATCTATTGATTAACGACTTATGTAATTTCGCTTTTCTCATTCACAACTTGCATTAAAATAAAATTAGAGAAATAAAGCATTGTGTTTGATATTAGTAAAGACAACCTTTTAAAGGATTTCATAAAGTTTCCAAAAAAAAATCTTCTTATTATTTTATTATTGTTAGGTTTTGGGGAATGGTTTGTAAGTGACTTAATTCATTTTGCAGGGGGCTCAATAGGATTTTTTGCGCTGTGTTTGGGGGGATATTTTTACTTGAAGAATGATAAGCCTAAATTTAATGAGCCAAATAATTTAGATGGTTGGATAAATCTATGTAATGAAGATTTAAATTTTTTTGAAGAACTTGAAGCAACAAATGAATTGGAGAAACAGAATTCAAAAAGACAAAAAATACTTGAATCGATTCTTAATAGATGTGAAAAACAAAAAATAAGTTGCATTGGACAAAAACATTATCAAAGTAGTCAATCTGTTTTGAAAAGTCTTTTTAAAGCAGATAAGTTTGACTTTGATTTATTCGAAAAACTTCCTAAATACAATTCTTCTGAAATTATTCCAGAAGAAGCTTTGAATAGTGATGCAATCTTGTATTTTATAAACTTGCCTTTGTCGGCAAATGATTTTTTGTGGCTGGGAAAGTTTCCTAAAAATATGCCAATCTGGTTGGTGGCTTTAACTTACAACCAAATAGAAGCCAAAAATCAGATAGAAGACCTAAAGTCTCAAATTTCAAGTGACTTTATAAATAAAATTATTACTTTTGATGTGAATAAGAATGAAATAACATATATGCCTTTTTCGTTAAGGAGGTTTTTCATAAGTTCATCTAAAAATATTGAAAATACAAAAAAAAGGCTCTTGAAAGAACTTCATGTTGCTTGGCAATCTGAAATTGAAGGGATAAGAAGAATGCAGTTAAAAGTTATACAAAGAAAAAATCAAATTCTTGTCGCGACTACTGTTTTCTTGTCTCCAATTCCATCAATTGATGTTATGGCAATGACAGTACTAAATTCATTAATGATTAAAGAAATTAAGTCTATATGGGGATGTAATTGGTCTCCTGAAATTCTAGATAAAGTATCTAAAGAGATTTTAAAGACTGCAATTGCTCAAGGAGTTATCGAATGGAGTGGACAGACTCTAATTGGAATAACAAAATTACATGGTCCAAACTTCCTTGTCTCTGGAACATTTCAGGCTGTCAGTGCTGCTTATTTAACAAGAGTAGTATCAAGTTCTTTAGCTGATTTTATGGCAATAACAAAAGGAGTAGAAGAACCTGATTTGGAATTTATAAAGAAAAATTCTGAGAAAATTGTTGAAAAAGCTTTTGAAAAAGAAAAAATCAATTGGAAAGGATTTATTTCTGATCTTAGAAAACCACTTATGAATATATCCTTTAGTTAATAAAACTATGGATGAATGCTAGATATGAGAAAAAAAATTCTTTTTTTAAGTTTGTTACTTCTGCTTTCTCTTGCTTCAGGATCATGTAAGAGAATATCAAATAAAAATGAAAGTGAAAGTAAAGAAGTAATACTGGCAAGTTTCACTGTTTTGGCGAATATAATTAGCAATGTTTCTAAAGATGAGTTTATTGTTAGATCAATAACGAAACCTGGGGTTGAAGTTCATGGCTATCAACCAACTCCAAGTGATTTGGTAAATGCTTCTAGTGCTTTTGTATTTATTGATAATGGATTTGGATTTGAATTATGGGCTGAAAAATTTGTTTCTAATTTAAAAGTTAAAAGAATTACTGTCGCAGAAGATTTAGATCCTATTTTTATCAGTGAAGATTTTTATAAAGGGAAACCCAATCCTCATGCTTGGATTTCTCCAAAAAGAGGGATGCTATACGTAGATATTCTCGTGGATTCTTTATCAGAATTGAGGCCATCCAAAAGGACATTATTTGAAGAAAATGGAAAAATTTATAAAGATAAACTCTCTAAAATAGATAAAGAATTCTCACTTTTTATTAATAACTTAAATAAAGACAGGAGGTATCTAGTAACTTGTGAAGGTGCTTTTTCATATTTAACAAATGATTATGGATTAGAGGAAGTTTATTTGTGGCCAGTAAATGCTGAGAGTCAAATTACTCCCAAAAGAATGACAAGAACAATCTCACTAGTTAAAGAAAAAAATGTCCCATCTGTATTTTGCGAAAGTACTGTAAGTAAAGAGTCACAAATGGTTGTTGCAAACGAAACTGGGGCTAATTTTGGAGGAAATCTTTTTGTTGATTCATTATCTGATGATAGTGGACCTGCTGGTTCCTATATAAAAATGCTTGAGCATAATTTGGATTTGATTAAAAAAGGGCTTTTTTGAATAATGGAAACAATTAATTATCAAAACTTTAGGATTGATGCAGAGAATATTTGTGTAGATTACAACGGTAAGGTGGCTTTGTATGATGCCAATTTAAAATTAAAACCTGGCCAGATTTGTGGGTTAGTAGGGATGAACGGTGCCGGTAAAACAACTTTTTTTAATGCTTTAACTGGCTTTGTAAATATTTCAAAGGGAAAAATTAGAATAAATGGAGAGTCTGTAAGATCTGCTCAAAAAGATCAGACAATTGCTTATGTTCCTCAAAATGAGGGAATTGATAGTCAATTTCCAATAAGTGTTTGGGATGTAGTGATGATGGGAAGATATGGTTCGATGAATATTTTTAGATGTCCTAGAGAGTCTGATGTTCAGGCGGTCAAAGATGCTATTGAGAGAGTTGATCTTACTGATCAATTGTCTACACCTATTGGAAACTTATCAGGAGGTCAACGAAAACGAACTTTTTTAGCTAGAGCAATTGCGCAAAGAGCGTCAATATTACTTCTTGATGAACCTTTTTCAGGGGTTGATATTAGAACTGAGAAACTTATCTCGGAATTATTCATTCAATTTAAAAATGAAGGAAAAACTATATTATTATCAACGCACGATATGATTCATGTTCGTGAATTTTGTGATTTGGTTCTTTTAATAAATAAAACTGTAGTAGCTTATGGCGAGACCTCTGAAGTGTTTACCCCTGAAAATATTACAACAACTTTTGGAGGGATCTCACCTGATTTCTTATTTGGACCAGAATCCTAATTTTAAATTATATGGAGCTCTGTTCTTTTCTAACTTTAGATGCATTCATTACAGATCCTCTAACTCATGACTTTATGAGAAAAGCACTTCTTATGAGTTCTTTAGTTGCAGCTGTTTGTGGCTTCCTATCAAGTTATTTGACTCTTAAAGGATGGGCTTTAATGGGAGATGCAGTGTCACATTCAGTAATGCCTGGTGTTGTGGTTGCTTATGCATTAGGTCTCCCTTTCTCATTAGGGGCATTTATTTTCGGAGTTGGTTCTGTAGCATTGATAGGATTTATTAAGCAGAAATCAAGAGTTAAGGAAGATACTGTTATTGGGTTGGTATTTACTGGATTTTTCGCTCTTGGAATCGTATTGGTTTCTAAGATTAAAAGTAATATTGATCTGCACTCTATTCTTTTTGGGAGTCCATTAGGAATATCACTCTCAGATGTAAAACAAACCATATTCATTTCTTTATTGGTAGTAATCCTTTTATCAATTTTTAGAAAAGATTTAATGCTTTATTGTTTTGATCCTAGGCATGCAAAAACAGTTGGGATTAATGTCTTTTTTCTTCATTATTTACTCCTCACATGCTTATCTTTGGCAGCTGTTGTGGGCTTACAGTCTGTTGGAATTATTTTGGTAGTTGCTATGTTGATTACGCCAGGGGCTACAGCATATTTACTTACGGATAAGTTTGATAATATGACAGTAATTTCAGTATCAAGTGCAATTATCTCAAGCATCATAGGAATCTATGTTAGTTTTTGGTTTGATCTTGAAACAGGTGGATCAATTGTCTTGGCACAAACTTTTATATTTTTATTTGCCTTTTTATTCGCTCCAAGATATGGAATATTTAAGTTAAAGAAATTATTTGCTGGTTATAAATCATAGTGTTGGAAGAAACTTTAAATAAAAAGTGGAATTGGTGGCCATTATTTCCCTTATATCCTTATGGGAAAAAGAAAACAATTTTAAGAGAATTAATTCCTGATCAAATATGGTCCTTGGAACAAATACAGGGACTTTATTATGTTGCGGTTCCAATAAGAATGACGGTAATAAAGGTTGATAATGGATTGATGCTTATAAATCCACTGCCTCCGACAAAAGAATTAATAAATGAGTTAGAAAAGCTCATTGCAATTCACGGTAACGTAAAAACAATAATTCTACCGAGTGCCTCTGGACTAGAACATAAAATCGGATTGCCAGCTCTTTCAAGAATTTTTAAAGATGCTGAAATTTGGCTTTGTCCTGGACAATGGAGTTTTCCCATAAATCTACCACTAGATTTTTTAGGAATTCCATCAAAAAGATCAAGGATACTTTTTGAGGAAGGTACTCCACATACAAACTCCTTTAAGTGGTCTTCATTAGGCCCACTGAATTTAGGACTTGGAAGATATCAGGAGATAAGCTGTTTCCATTATCCTACGAAAACACTTCATGTAACAGATGCAATAGTTGGAATAGACTCCACACCTCCTGAGATATTTAATTTTGATCCAACTCCACTTCTTTTTCATTCCAGAGAGAGAGGAGATGAACCTTTGATTGACTCCATCGAACATAGAAAAAAAGGATGGAAAAGGTTAGTCTTATTTTCATCTTTTTTGAAACCAGGTAAATTAAATATTCCACCTTTAAAAAAAATATTTAAGTATTCATTCAAAAAAGATCTCAAAAATTGGAGATCTCATTTCGGTATTTATCCCTTTTTATGGGAGGAAGATTGGGAATCCTCTCTTGTTGAAATAATGGGCAAAGATACTCCTAAGATTCAAATTGCACCAGTTTTACAAAAGTTAATTTTTCCGCGTTCAAAAGAAGTTTTACTTAAATGGTTAGAAAATATCAAGTCTTTTGAAGATATGGAATATTTAATTCCAGCTCATTTTACGGCACCTATAAAATTTACAATAGAAGATTGTCAAGAATTAATTAATGAAATTAATTCCCAAAAGTGGGACAAACTTCCTGAGGATAATAAATTTTTGATGGGTTTATATAGAAAGTTGTTTGAACTAGGAATAATTCCTGAAGAAGTAAATCTCTAAAAACTATTATTCTTCAATAGACATGTTTTCATCATTTTTAAGAGTTTTTTCCAGCTCTTTTCTTTGCTCCATTTGTCTTAAGAAATATCCTGTCATCATTGCAGAAGATAATAAATTAGCAATGTTGTCTTTTGAAGATGTTATTTTTACATCAAATTGATCTGAAGGAAGCATTCCAAGGAGACCTTGAACATTATGTCTAATAATTTCTTGAATATCTTCACTAGCTGATTTTGCTACTCTTTGCAAAACTTCTGGAGATTGTTTTTGTAAATATTGGATTAAATCATTCTCATCGTTTGGATCATTATTTTCAGTAGCAAGAAATTCTGGATTAAACATTTCTACAGCTTCAGGATATAAAAAAGCCTACAACATCATGTACCCATTAATCTAAATTATTAAGGGCAGGGAACCGAATAGGTCCAATTTTATTAAACGGCCAATATCTAAAAATAGCTTTACCAATAACCTTTTTATAGGGTAAAAATCCCCAAATATGCGAGTCCATACTGTTATTCCTATTGTCTCCCATCACCCATAAAGATCCTTCTGGGACAATAAAAGGCCCTATAGAATAATTAATATTTTTGTCAAAACCGTAATTTTTTTGAGCGATATCATTTAAGTAAAGGTTCCCGTCTCTTACTTCTACCTTGTCTCCAGGGATTCCAATTACTCTTTTAATTAGTGCAGTATCTGATTCATAACCAGCTTGAATTAATTGTTCAGGAACGTTAAAAACAACTATTTTATTTTTTAATTTTGAAAGATTTGATTTGGATGTGATTTTAGGGGTTACTTTCTCAACAAGAATTTTATCTTGTATTTGAAGAGTTGGAAGCATTGAACCGGATGGGATCCATCTTGGCTCTATAACCTGCCATCGTATAATTAAAGCTATAGAGATCCAGATTAAAAGATTTTTTAAATCCTTTAGCATTGAATTTCTTTTTTCTTGAGTTGTAGACATGTTTTATTTAATTCAGTTATAGGAAAATCCCAAAGCATTTATATAAATTATGACATCATCTATAGAATGCAAAAATTTTCTTAGAAGTTTACAACTTTTGAATCTTCTTATAAAAATAGGAGTTCAAAATTTAATACTATGTCCCGGTAGTAGATCAGCACCTTTAGCAATAGCTGCTGGAGAATTGAATAAATTAGGACTGTTAAATATTTTTAATTCAATAGATGAGAGATCTGCAGGATTCCACTCTCTTGGGATTTCTGCTGCATCAGGTAATCTTTCTTTAGTTATTACCACTTCTGGAACTGCAGTAAGTAACTTATTGCCAGCAGCAGTTGAGGCAGACCGATCTTGTAAAGGCATTATATTTCTTACTGCTGATAGACCCTTAAGATTAAAAGATTGTGGCGCTAATCAAACAGTAAATCAAGAAGATTTTTTGAGTCCAGTCTCTAGAAGGGTTTTAAGTACAAATTTAAATGGACTTCATGAAACAAAAGAAAATGAAATCTTGAATTTAGTTCGAATTATTGAGAAACAAATATCAACCTCCCCTGGTCCTATTCATTTAAATATTCCTATTGAAAAGCCTTTAAGTATTTCATTTTTGAATAAAAAAAATGTTTTAGAGGTTTTTAAGAGAATTTATTTAAAGAAAAAATACATATTTCAGGAAGTTGAAATAAAGTCTGATAAAAACAAATTCTTAGAAATTTTAAAAAGTTTAAATTTAGATGAATCCGGCATTATTTTGGTAGGTCCCTATCAAGGTTCAATAAGTGATTTAACTTCTTTTAATGAATCTTTAGAACGATTACAAGAGATTACTGGTTGGCCAGTATTTGCTGACCCTGTTTCAGGAGTTCATTATGATTTGAGTGGATTGGTCGTGAATTGGGAATTAGTCTTAAGAAAAAATAAAAATTCATTAAATTGTCATCAACTTTTGAGGCTTGGTCCTATGTCATCCTCAATTGATTTGGAGAAGTTTTTAATAAATTTCGAAGGGATACAAATTCTTATAAAAGAAAAAAACTATAGAAAATTGGACCCTATAAAAAAATCATATGAATATGATTTTGGGCTATCAAATTTTACTACTCTATTGTTAGAAGAATTATCAATTAACGAAAAAGACAAAAAGTCTCTTACTCCGATGGCTCTAGATCTAATAGAGGAAGGCGAGCAGATTAAAAGAATTTTAAAAGAGAAAATTACTCAAGATAATCAAATTACTGAGTATAAGCTTGCAAATCTTGTTCCAAAACTTTGGCCAGCTGAAAATCCTATAATGCTCTCCGCAAGTAGCCCGATTAGAGATTGGCTTACTTTTTCTGAGAATGTTACTTTAACAAGAAATTGTTTCAGCTTTAGGGGAGCTTCTGGCATAGACGGTACTTTATCTCTTGCATTAGGTATTTCTAGAATTAAAAATCCTCTACTTCTTGTGACTGGAGATTTGGCTTTTATTCATGATATAAACGGTTGGCTGATTGAAAATTCAATCGATATGAATTTAACAATTCTTCTGATAAATAATAATGGCGGAAATATATTTAATCGTATTTATAAAAAGAATTTAAAAGAAGATGAATTAAAAAAACTTTTTCTTATGCCAAAAGAAATAAACTGGGCAAAACTCGCAGATGCCTATCAAGTAAACTTTAAAAGTGTGGCAAATTTTAAAAAATTACGAGAGGCATTCGATTGGAGCATTTCTATCCAGAAATCTGTAATAATTAAAGTTGATATTGATCCAGAAAATGAAATTTGTGAAAAAAATGCCCTGCTAGAAAAAATAATTGGCAGTTAAATTTATCATTTTCTATCTTTGAATAATTAGGTTTCATGAAAGTATTACCAGGTAAAACAACTTTAAATTGGTCAGAATGCAAATCTTATGATGATATATTGTTTCACAAATCAGATGAGGGAATTGCGAGAATTGCAATTAATCGGCCTGAAAAAAGAAATGCATTTAGGCCACAAACTGTAGATGAACTCATTAACGCATTTAATTTGGTAAGAAATGATGAAACTATTGGCGTAGTTCTTTTTACAGGTGCGGGACCTGACAATAAAGGTATTTATTCTTTTTGCTCTGGGGGTGATCAGAGTGTAAGAGGTGAAAATGGATATAAAAATGATGAAGGGAAGCAGAGATTAAATGTACTTGAACTTCAAAGATTAATAAGAAGTTTGCCTAAAGTGGTTATTGCCTTAGTTCCTGGTTTTGCAATTGGAGGAGGTCAGGTACTTCATTTAATTTGTGATCTCAGTATCGCCTCTGAAAATGCAATATTTGGTCAAACAGGTCCAAGAGTTGGTAGCTTTGATGCAGGTTTTGGATCTAGTTATTTAGCAAGACTTGTTGGTCAAAGAAAAGCAAAAGAAATTTGGTTTTTATGTAGAAAATATAATTCTGAGGAAGCTCTTAAGATGGGCTTGATAAATGCAATTACAAAGATTGAAGAATTAGAAGCTGAGGGTGTAATCTGGGCAAGAGAGATTTTACGAAATAGTCCAACTGCTATTCGTATTCTTAAAGCTTCATTCAATGCGGAGAATGATGGGATTGCTGGTATTCAAGAATTATCTGGATACACAACTCAATTATTTTATTCGACTGAAGAAGCTCAAGAAGGTAGAGATGCCTTTCTTGAAAAGCGTCCACCAGACTTTTCTGACTATAAGTGGACACCCTAGATTATTTTTCAAAAGAACTTTTTAAATAATTATTAATGAGAATTCTTCTTGCCGCTGCTGAATGTGCTCCGATGATCAAAGTTGGAGGTATGGGAGATGTGGTTGGTTCGTTACCTCCATCTTTGATAAAACTTGGTCACGATGTAAGGGTAATAATTCCAGGATATGGAAAATTGTGGAGTCTTTTAGATGTATCGAACGAGCCAATCTTAAGAGCAAATACAATGGGTACTGATTTCGCCGTATATGAAGCAAAACATCCCATTCATAATTACGTGATTTACCTAGTGGGTCATCCAACATTTGACTCTGACCAAATATACGGAGGCGAAAATGAGGACTGGCGCTTTACATTTTTTGCTAGTGCCACTGCAGAATTTGCCTGGAATTGTTGGAAACCTCAAGTTCTCCATTGCCATGATTGGCACACCGGAATGATTCCTGTGTGGATGCATCAGGACCCCGAAATTAGTACTGTATTCACAATTCATAATTTAAAATACCAAGGCCCTTGGAGATGGAAACTTGAAAAAATGACTTGGTGTCCTTGGTATATGCATGGAGACCACACAATGGCTGCGGCAATGTTATACGCAGATAGGGTCAATGCAGTTTCTCCTACTTATGCAGATGAAATTAAGACCCATGAATACGGGGAAAGCCTTGAAGGATTACTTAATTACATTTCAGGTAAATTAAGGGGAATTCTTAATGGAATAGATCTTGATGAATGGAATCCAGCCAAAGATCCAGTTTTACCTGCACAATTTAGTATTAAGAATTTAGAAAATAGGCTAGAAAATAAAAAAATTCTGCAGAGAGAAATGGGTCTCGAAGTTAATCCTAAAAAATATCTTTTAGGTATGGTCAGTAGATTAGTTGATCAGAAAGGGGTTGACTTACTTCTACAAGTTTCAAGAAGACTTTTAGCATATACAGACTCGCAAATAGTTGTTTTAGGGACTGGAGATAGATATCTAGAGTCAGGATTATGGCAACTTGCATTAGATTACCCAGGAAGATTCTCTGTATTTCTTACCTATGATGATTCTTTATCAAGACTTATATATGGTGGTTCTGATGCATTTTTAATGCCAAGCAGATTCGAACCTTGTGGTATTAGTCAACTACTTGCTATGAGATATGGATCAATTCCAATAGTAAGGCGAGTAGGAGGGTTAGTTGACACAGTTTTACCTCATGATCCAGAAAAAAATAGTGGCACTGGTTTTTGCTTTGATCGCTTTGAACCTATAGATTTCTATACATCTTTAGTAAGGTCTTGGGAAGCCTTTAGGCATAAAGATAGTTGGGAATTATTGCAAAAAAGAGCAATGAGCCAAGAGTTTAGTTGGCAAAGATCCGCAGTTGAATACGAAATTATGTATAAAGATGTTTGTGGAATAAAAGAACCATCTCCAGATTTTGCTGAAGTTGAAAAATTCTCTTACGGACAATCTGCTGATCCATCTTTAAAAAAAAGTATGACTTGAATTTTTAAATGGAATTCTCTTTATCAGAATTAAACAATGTTTTGGGGGATATTAAAAATCTGAGCGAGGAGGAAAGAGATTCTTTAAATTTTAAAAATATAGGTATTGATAGTAGAACCTTATTAAAAAATGATCTTTTTATAGCTATAAAGGGTAAAAATTTTGATGGACATAGTTTTCTTCCAGATGTTTTGAATAAAGGAGTTAAATCAGTAGTAATAAAAAAAGGGATGCAGAGATTAGTGCCAAGTAATTTTCCTCATTGGGTCGTAAATGACACATTAGAGGCATTTCAAAAATTAGCATTGCTAAAAAGAAAAAAATTAAATATCCCTATTAT
Organism: Prochlorococcus sp. AG-355-J04; assembly: GCA_003280885.1. Classification (GTDB taxonomy): domain Bacteria; phylum Cyanobacteriota; class Cyanobacteriia; order PCC-6307; family Cyanobiaceae; genus Prochlorococcus_A. The sequence continues at coordinate 25,488 of QCDN01000006.1, forward strand.
CGCAATAACTGGTTCAGTGGGTAAAACAACAACAAAAGAAATGATTGGTGGAGTTTTAAATAAACTTGGAAGAATAAGATTATCTCATGCAAATTTCAATAATGAGATTGGAGTTGGTCTTACTATTTTTGCTACAGATATAGAAGATAAAGCTTTAGTTCTTGAGATGGGGATGAGAGGTCTTGGACAGATCGAGAATTTATCTAAATATAGTGAACCCGATATTGCTCTTATTACTAATATTGGCACAGCTCATATTGGATTGTTAGGTTCAAAAAAAAATATTACTTATGCAAAGTGTGAAATTAGTAAGTTCTTAAATCCCGAAGGAGTTGTAATAATTCCAGCAAATGATCCATTTTTAGAAAAAACTTTAAAAGAATTTTGGAAGGGTAGGGTTATAAAAGTGAATCTATTAAATGTAGAAAATCAAAAAGAAAGTTTCAAGAGAGATGATGATTTGCGAGGATTTTATAATCCTTCTAATAAAACAATTTTAATTGAAGAAAATATCTTTAAAATTTCATTTGAGGGATTTCACAATGCTTCAAATTTCTTATTTGCTTACGCAGTTGCCAAAGAGCTAGGCATTGATTTTGCAAGTTTTAATAAATTTGATTTTGCAAGTTTAGGTGGAAGGAATAAAATACTTAATTCAGTAAAAACAACAATATATGATGAATCATATAATGCTTCACCAGAGTCTGTAAAAGCATGTATTAAAAACCTGCTTGAAAAACCCAGAAATAAATTTTTTATATTTGGAAGTATGCAAGAATTGGGGGAAGAATCTGAAAAATATCATAAAGAAATTTTCAACTTAATAAATAATTCAGACATAGAAAAGTGTTTATTTATTTGCGATAAAAATGAAAAAATTTACACCAATTATCTTAAAGATAAGAAAAAATTTTTAGTTTTAAATAATATTAAAGATGTACCTAAAGAGATAAATAAATCTACAAAAAAAGGTGATTCTATTCTTATAAAAGGGAGCAGATGTTGGCAACTTGAAAAAATTATTGAATTAATCAATTAAATCAGGATTTCTTTCTTTCCCAATTTTCTATATTTACTTGCTTAGTTCTTGAGATTGCTAATGAATTATCTTTAGAGTCTTTTGTGATCACTGAACCTGCTCCTGTTGTAACTGATTCCCCGAGATTTATTGGCGCTACAAAAACTGTATTTGCACCAATACTGGAATTTTTACCAATTTTTGTTTGATGTTTTTTCTGACCATCAAAATTTGCAGTAATAGTCCCTGCTCCAATATTTGTACATCTACCAATAATAGAATCGCCAATGTAACTTAAATGGTTTACTTTTGATTCTTCCTCTAATTTACTATTTTTGATTTCAACAAAATTACCTATTTTACTAAAGGAAGATATTTTGGAATCAGGTCTTATATGACTATAAGGGCCAATTTTTATATAATCCATTATCTGAGAAGCATAAACTGTAGAGTTTGAAATTTCACAATTTAATCCCACATCAGAATTCTCAATAAAAGTATTTGGTCCGATAATGCAATGACTATTTATTTTGGTATTTCCTCTTATATGTGTATTAGCCTCTATAGTTACATCCTTACCAATTTCAGCTTCTTCACTAATTGAACAACTTGCTTTATTTATAAAAGTTACACCATTAAGCATATGCTTTTCTTTAATCGAATTCTGTATACTTTCCTCGCATTCTGATAGTTGAATTCTGTTATTAATTCCTTGAAGCTCTCCATTATCCTCTACTTCGAGGCTTAAGGAATTTTTTAGCAAAGATATTGTATCTGTTAAGTAAATCTCTTTTTGATTATTATTGCTTTGCAAGGTATTAATTATTTTCGACAAGTTACCCCAGTTAAAACAGTAAACACCTGCATTTATTAATAGATTTTCTCTTTCTAGATTATTGCAATCTTTTTCTTCAACAATTCTCTCTATAAAATCCCCCCTCAAAAAAACTCTGCCATATCCATGAGGATTTGTTTTCTTTGTGGTAATTAAGGAAACATCAGCATTTTTCGAATCGTGTAAACATAGCAGTCTTTTTAGAGTAATAGGCCTAATTAGTGGCACATCACCGTTAAGTACTAAAAGTTTTCCTGTATGTTTTTTTACTTCTCCACAAAGTACCTGGATAGCATGACCGGTCCCTGATTGAGGTTCTTGAACAACAACATGGATTTTTTTATCGTTTGGGATAGACTTTTCTACTTCTTTTGACTTGTGTCCAGTAATTACAAAGATTTGATCAGGTTTTAATTCGACACATGAATCAATTACTCTTTGTAGAAGACTTTTGCCAGAAATTTTATGTAAAACTTTTGGCAATGAGCTTTCCATCCTAGTGCCCTTGCCTGCAGCTAATATCGCAACACTTAACATGTTAATTTGAAGTCCTTTTTTAAATCTAACTCCTAACGGATAACTTCGTCATTCCCCACTTCTCTCTCCATTTATTTGTAGATAATAAATTTGAGAATAATTGCTCATCTAATCTTCTCTTTATTATATCTTCTTTGCTTGAGTTAAAATCTTGATCTCTATATGGAATACTAGCTTTAGTTAAAAGATGCTCCTCTTCCATTAAAGATAACTTTTCAAAATTGAAATTAGGTTTCAATTTATTCTTATCAAATTTTGATATTGCGACAGTTCCCTGACTCCAAAAAGTTCTGTTTTTTAAACTTGGCTTAATAGTAAAAATTTCTAATCCAAGATTTCTTAAAGTTTTTCTTACTGCCGCTGATGAAGAATAAGTTATTAAATAACCCTGAGAATTAAGATTTTCTGTGACTTTAGATAAAAATTCAATTGTCCATACTTGTGGGCATTTTTGAGGAGAAAAACCATCTAAATAAATCAGATCGAATTTAATAGATGAAGGAATAATGTTGATTTTATCTCTAGCATCACCCCACAAAACACTGCATTTAAAAAATTGATCCTCAAAGTAATCTTTTCGATACAGTGATTCAAATATTGTTTTGACTTTTGGAGCCCATAATTTAAGGAAAGATTCATTTCTGAGAGAATATTCAAGAGGCTTTTTATCAATCTCCAACGCATACAAATTTAAATACGATTTTTGTTTAATTAATTCATCTAATAAAGAAGCGGAATTGTATCCTAAACCAAAACATATATCCAAAACATTGAGAGATTTACCCTTAAATCTTTGCAAATTAGAAGTAGATGTAAACTTTAACTTTGTTTCCTCCAATGCACCCAATAAACTATGGAAGTTCTCTTGAAAAAAAACACTTTTTAAAGAGTAACTACCATCTTTAGTTAAAACTTCTATTAATTCAGACAAAAACTTTTTAGGCTAGTTAGTTAGTTTGGCAAGCTCCTCCCAAAAAGTGGGATACGAGACGTTAGCTGCATCTGCTCTCATAATTTTTGAGGTACCTATGGCAAGAAGTGAAGCAATTGCAAGACTCATTGCTACTCGATGATCTGTCTCACTGTCAACCTCCGCAGAATAAAATTTTGATTGCCCATTAATAATTAATCCATCCTCTTTCTCTGTTATTTCAGCACCGAATTTGTGCAACTGTCTTGCCATGACTTTTAATCGATCTGTTTCCTTAACTCTTAATTCTTGGGCATTCTTGATTTCAGAAACTCCATTACAAAAACAGGCGGCTACAGTAAGGATAGGGATTTCATCTATAAGTTTTGGGAGAATATCTCCTTCAATAGTGAATGATCTCAAATTATTTGCAGTCTTTACTTTAATAGATCCAATAGGTTCTCCTGCAATAGTTGATTTATCTAAAATCTCATAATTGCCTCCCATTGAATCCATTATTTTTAAAATCCCTGTTCTGGTAGGATTTAATCCGACATTCTGAATTAAAACCTCAGAATTTGGAACAATAGATGCAGCAATCATCCAAAAGGAAGCAGAGCTTATATCTCCGGGGATTAATATTCTCTGACCAATTAAGTTATCCCCTGATTTTATAACTACATTCCTTCCTAATTCTCCTCTTATACTTATGTCTGCTCCAAATGCTTTTAACATTCTTTCTGTATGGTCTCTTGAAGATGCCGGCTCAATAACAGAAGTAGTTCCAGAAGCTTTAAGGCCTGCCAATAATATCGCCGATTTTACTTGAGCGCTTGCTACTGGGGTTCCAATAACACATCCTTTAAGTTTATTTCCATCAATTGAGATTGGGGCTTTGTTCCCTTGCTCTCTACCAGAAATTTTGCCACCCATCAAAGATAAAGGTTTGCCCACTCTACCCATTGGCCTCTCATTAAGAGATTCGTCCCCTGTTAAAATAAAGTTCTTACCTTCTTGACCAGCTAGTAACCCCATTAATAATCTCATTGTGGTTCCTGAATTCCCACAATTTAGAATTTCTTTGGGCTCTTTTAATCCATCAAGACCCACTCCTGAAATTGTAAAAGGCTCATTTTTTTTTATTTCTGGTATGTTTACACCTAGTTTCCTGAGACAATCAGCAGTTGAAAGTGGATCTTCAGAATGCAAAAACCCCTCAATAGTCGTTTCACCCTTAGCAATACTTCCTATTATTAAAGCTCTATGAGAAATAGATTTATCTCCAGGGACTTTTACTTTTCCTTTTAAATTAACTCCACCTTTTATTGTGCGGATATTATTCATTTTCAAATTAATACTTGATGGAATTTCTATATAAAACAAATTAGATATATCCTATCAATAAGTTTGTTTTTTAAAAAAAAATAATCAAATTAAGTAACTGTTTTCTATAATTAGGCAAGAGAAAGGACTTGATTATTAATCTTACTTACTATCACGTTGCAAAGGATGTTCCAGAAATAAGTCCAGATATTGCTGTGGTCATTGATGTCTTAAGAGCCACAACCACAATTTCTTGGGCTTTAAAAAATGGCGCTGATTCAATACAAGTTTTTGCGGATTTAGAATTATTAAAAGAATCTGCAATTAAGTGGAAAGCTGAAAAGAGACTAATGCTTGGAGAAAGAGGCGGAAAGAAGATTGAAGGCTTTGATTTAGGAAATTCCCCTTTATCAGTCACAAAAAAAATTGTTAATGGTAAAAGACTATTTATGAGTACGACTAATGGGACTAAATCACTGCAAAAAGTTCAAAATGCTAAGCATCTATTTGCTATGGGTCTCCCAAATAGGAAAGCAGTTGCAGAAAAAATCATTTCATTAAAAAGTGAAAATGTTTTAATACTTGGTAGTGGTTGGGAAGGCTCTTATTCACTTGAGGATTCCTTAGCTGCAGGTGCTTTGGCCTCATACTTACAAAAGAACTGTGATTTTGGAATTAATATTATGAATGACGAATTACAAGCTTCTTTGGCTCTTTGGGATTTTTGGAAAAATGATATTTTGAAATGTTTAAAAACAGCAACCCATGGCAAAAGATTGACAAGTCTTGGAGATTATGAGGATGATTTTAAATGTTGCTCTAAACTTGATTGCTTGGATACTGTTCCAGCTCAAGTTGAAAGAGGTGTGATTCGTGCCTCATGATTTACGAATTGGTTCACTAGGAGTAAAGTCTTGACTGATTTTTTGGTAGCTGCATTGCAAATTACAAGTACTTCAAATGTTGAAGCAAATTTTGTTAAAGCAGAAGAACAGATTGAATTAGCTGCTAGAAGAGGTGCTGAGTTAATAGGATTGCCTGAGGAGTTTGCTTTTTTGGGAGGAGATGAAGAAAAACTTAAATTAGCTTCTGAATTGTCAGAGAAGTGTCCAAATTTCCTAAAAACTATGTCACAAAGATATCAAGTATTTCTTTTGGGAGGAGGTTATCCTGTCCCTGCTGGTGATGACAGTCATACTTTTAATAGGTCAGCCTTATTTGGGAAAGATGGACAGATTTTGGCAAAATACGACAAGATTCACCTGTTTGATGTTGATTTGCCAGATGGAAATTTATACATGGAATCTTCTAAAGTTTTATCTGGGGCAGAGTATCCACCTGTTGTAGATGTCCCAGGTTTATGCAAAATAGGATTATCAATTTGTTACGACGTTAGATTCCCTGAACTCTATAGATATTTGTCTTCAAATGGTGCAGAGCTAATTATGATTCCTGCAGCCTTTACAGCATTTACTGGAAAAGATCATTGGCAAATTTTATTACAGGCAAGAGCAATTGAAAATACAGCATATGTAGTTGCTCCAGCTCAAACTGGGATTCATTATGGGAGAAGGCAAAGTCATGGCCATGCAATGGTAATTGACCCTTGGGGTACAGTTTTATCTGATGCTGGAAAAACTCAAGGAGCGGCAATAGCACCTGCTGATAAAGAAAGAGTAAAGAAAATTAGGGAGCAGATGCCAAGCCTTAAACACAGAAAAAATAAATTTTTTTAAATTAATGAAAAAGTTTTTAGATAATAAACTTTTTCGTTATTTATCCGTTTTATTATTTTTAAATTCTTCAAGCCTTCCAGTTAAATCTTCAAGTGCTCTTGCTGCATGGGAGATAAAAACTAATGGAGTATTAGAATTAAGAACTAAGTCAAATACAAATTTAAAAGCTTACTTTCAGAAGGCTAACCAAATATCTGGCGATAGATTCTGGATAGATTTTCCAGGAGAATTAAAAAATCCCAGAACAATAAAAGGTAATGGCCCAATAAATGAAATTAGATTAGGTAAACCAAATAAGGGTAAAACAAGACTAGTAATTGAATTTAAGAAAGAGACTTATTTGAAACCTTTAACTTGGCGTTTGGTTGGCTTAGATCAAAACAGGTGGAGAATTAAACTATTTGCTCCAAAATATACTTTTAAAAAGATTGGTGAAGGTCAAGTTGTTAAAAGAATAGTAAATATTAAAGAGAATCAAAAATCAATTTATAAGAAGAAAAATAATTTTCAATACTTGAAATTACCAGATGTAAAACAAAACCAATTCTTGGTTATTATCGACCCTGGGCACGGAGGACCTGACCCAGGAGCAATAGGTATTGGTGGTATTAGAGAAACAGATGTGGTTCTAGAGGTTTCGAAAATTGTTAAAAATTTACTTTCTAAGAAAGGTGTCAAAGTAAGTTTGACTAGAACAAATGACGTTGATTTGGATTTACATCCAAGAGTTTCCATTGCTAATAATACGGATGCAGATATCTTTGTAAGTATTCATGCAAATGCCTCAAGAGGTAAAAGAAGGGATATAAATGGATTGGAAACCTTTTATTACAGAGGTTGGAGAGGAAGATTACTCGCGAAAAGAATTCAAAAACAAATTTTAAGAGTTTCCCCTGGGAGTCCTGATCGAGGAGTTAAACAAGGTCGATTTTATGTAATTAAAAATACTAGGATGCCTGCAGTCCTTGTAGAAATTGGATTTTTAACGGGAAGATTAGATGCAAGAAGATTGGAAAAAATAACACATCGAAAAAGATTAGCCTATGCAATTGCAAAAGGCATCCTCGAATATCTAAATAAAGTAGGGTGAAACTTAAAATAGGTATATTTGACAGCGGAATAGGTGGTTTTACTATCCTTAATTCTTTACTAAAGACACGTAAAGATGTAGAAGTTTTTTATTTGGCGGATACAAAAAGAATACCTTTTGGTAACAAAAATTCTAAAGAGATAAGATTAATTGCAAAAGAGATTTGTGATTTTTTTGTTGATAAGAACTTGGATGCACTTTTAGTTGCTTGTAACACTACAAATGCTTGTGCGCTTGATATTCTGGTAGATAATTTAAAGGTCCCTTGTTTCGACCTTATAAACTCAGTATCGGAAATAGTTGATAAACAAATAATTGGTGTCCTAGCAACACAAACAACTGTTCAATCCTCTTATTACAAGAAAGCCATAAATGCTAAAAAAGACAATACGATAATATTTCAGCAAGAATGTCCAGAATTTGTATCAGAAATTGAAAGAGAAAAATTAAATCTTGATAAGTTAAATATTTTTTCAGACTTATACTTAAGGCCACTAATAAACAAAAATATTGAAGAATTAATACTTGGATGTAGTCACTATCCTTTAATTTATGACTTTTTAAGAAAAAAATTGGATTCAAATATAAAAATTATTGATCCATCGGTAGCATTAATAAAAAAATTTAATGAATCTTTTCCTATTCCAAAAACTGACCGCTATGAGAGTATTTCTTTCGAAAATGTAAAATTTTTTGTTACTTCAGAAAGAGATGAGTTTTCCAATAAAGTAAAATTTTGGCTTGGAATTAATAAAGAAATTAGGTTGGTTAACCTCCGAAGTAATGTTTGATTCCTTAATATATAGAAGAGGTCAATCATGAATACAGTAACAGAGCTACTACAACCAGTCGAAAATGATCTTGATGATCTTATTTTAGAACTGAAAAATCTAATAGGAGCCGGTCACCCAATTCTTCAAGCCGCAGCAGAACACCTTTTTAGTGCTGGGGGTAAAAGGTTGAGACCTGGTATAGTTTTATTGATTTCAAAAGCTATATCCCCTGAATTTTGCTTGACGACGAAACATAAAAGGCTTGCTGAAATAACTGAGATGATTCATACAGCCTCATTAGTCCATGATGATGTTGTTGATGAGGCGTCTACAAGAAGAGGAGTAGATACAGTTCATAGCAGATTTAATACCAGAGTAGCTGTTTTGGCGGGTGACTTTTTATTCGCTCAAGCAAGTTGGCACCTAGCGAATCTTGACAATGTAAATGTAGTAAAATTACTAAGTAGAGTAATAATGGATTTAGCAGAGGGTGAAATCAAACAAAATTTAAATAGATTTGATTCGGCTCAATCTTTTTCCAAATACATCAACAAAAGTTATTGCAAAACAGCATCATTAATAGCTAATAGTTGCAAAGCAGCTGGAGTTTTGAGTGGGGTTAATGACGAAAATTTAACCTCGTTGTACGATTTTGGCAAAAATATTGGTTTAGCATTCCAAGTTGTAGATGACATTCTTGACTTTACTGGAAATGATAAACAACTTGGAAAACCTGCTGTAAGTGATCTTGCTAGTGGTTATCTTACCGCCCCAGTTTTATATGCCTTAGAAGAAAATAAACAATTGTCAGTTCTTATAAATAGAGAACTTGCTGAAAAAGATGATTTGGATGATGCTCTTAATATCATTATGAACTCTAAAGCTATTAAAAGTTCTAGGAAACTAGCTGAGGATTTTGCAATACTTTCTAAAGAAGCTATAGTCTGGCTTCCTGATTCAGAATATAAAAGAGCTTTAATGGCTCTTCCAGAATTTGTTCTAAGCCGAATTTATTAGATCTATTAGAAATAAATCTTTGAGCTAAATTAATATTAAAATTTTTGAAAACCTTAATTTTTTCGATTAAATTTATTAAGCATAGATATATTTAATGTCATTAGATAAAAAAAATTCAATCAATAACATACTTGAAGAAAAGAGAATTTTCCCTCCATCACAAAGATTTGCAGAAAACTCAAATATTAGTACTCAAGAAGAATTACTAAGTCTAAAAAAACAAGCATCAGATAATCCTATTCAATTTTGGGAATCTTTTGCAAAATCTGAATTAGATTGGTTTGAGTCATTTCAAACTGTATTAGATAATGAAAATGCGCCCTTTTTTAAATGGTTCAAAGAAGGGAAACTCAATATTACATATAACTGCTTAGATAGACACATTAAGAGAGGGCTTGGAGGAAAGACTGCACTTATATGGGAAGGCGAACCCGGAGATAGCAAAAAATATACTTACGATGAACTTCTAAAAGAGGTATGTAAAGCAGCTAATGCATTAAAAGCAATTGGTGTAAAAAAAGGAGATTTGGTATGTATTTATATGCCGATGATTCCTGAAGCGATGTTTGCGATGTTAGCTTGTGCAAGAATTGGCGCGCCTCATTCAGTTGTCTTCGGAGGATTTTCTTCAGAAGCTCTAAAAGATAGGTTAATTGATGGAAACGCCAGATTCGTTATTACTGCTGATGGTGGCTTTAGAAAAGATAAGGTGATTGAACTTAAGAAAGCAGTCGATGCGGCCATTGAAAGTGGAGCAGATAAAGTTGTTGAAAAAGTTGTTGTTGTTCAACGATCCCAAAAAAATATTTCGATGGTTAATGATAGAGATTTTTGGTGGCACGAATTATTAAAAGATCAAAAAGAGCATTGTGAACCAGAAATAATGAATAGCGAAGATAGACTTTTTATTCTTTATACTTCAGGCTCTACTGGAAAGCCTAAAGGTGTAGTTCACACTACAGGTGGTTACAATCTTTGGTCCCATTTGACATTTAAATGGATTTTTGATTTAAAAGATGACGATATTTACTGGTGTACTGCTGATGTTGGTTGGATTACAGGTCATAGTTACATAGTTTATGGGCCTTTATCTAATGGTGCTACAACCTTAATGTATGAGGGAGTACCAAGACCCTCAAATTTAGGAGCTTTTTGGGAAATTGTTCAAAAATATAAGGTTTCTATTTTTTATACTGCACCAACTGCAATAAGAGCATTTATGAAGTCTGGGCGTGAAATACCTGATAAATATAATTTGGAAAGTCTTAGACTTTTGGGCACAGTTGGAGAACCAATTAATCCTGAAGCATGGATGTGGTACAAGGATGTTATTGGTAAAGATAGATGCCCTATTGTTGATACTTGGTGGCAAACTGAGACTGGTGGTGTGATGATAAGTCCCTTGCCTGGAGTAGTTTCTACAAAGCCAGGTTCAGCTACTTTCCCTCTGCCAGGAATCGAAGTTGAAATTGTCGATAAGAATGGAGATAAGGTTAAGGAGAACGAGGGAGGCTATTTAATAATTAAGAAGCCTTGGCCAGGAATGATGAGAACAATTCACGGAAACTCAGATAGATATTTGGAGAGTTATTGGGAATATATTTCCTTTAAAGGAGAAAAAAATGTTTATTTTGCTGGAGACGGAGCACGCATTGATAAAGATGGATATATATGGATTATGGGAAGAGTTGATGATGTCATAAGTGTTTCAGGACATCGGCTAGGAACAATGGAAATAGAATCTGCTTTGGTAAGTCATAAATCAGTTGCAGAGTCTGCAGTCGTTGGTAAAAAAGATGATTTAAAAGGTGAAGTTATAGTTGCTTTTGTTTCTCTAGAGAAAGACGTGAACGGTTCTTCAGAATTAGTAGAGGATCTAAAGAAACATGTTGTTAATGAAATTGGAATTATCGCAAAGCCTGAAAAAATTATAATTTCCGACTCTCTTCCGAAAACACGTAGTGGAAAAATTATGAGACGAATTTTAAGATCTTTGGCTGCTGGAGAAAAAATTAGCGGTGATATAAGCACTCTTGAAGATAGCTCTGTTTTGGAAAAGCTGAAAGAATTATCCTAATCAGATTCATCAATTAAATTGGAAATCTTTTTTATAGTATTTCTTTTGAATTCATCATCGGCCCAGTCTCCCAAAAAATTTTCTCTTAGTCCTGCGCTTGCAATAATAGTGTGTGTACCTTTTAACATTACCCCCTTAGAATTATCTTCTTTTCTTGCTTTCAGACAAGATAATAATTTATCTGTTTGATCTAATTCGTCTGAGTTGAATTTTATTAGGAAGTTATTTTTTTGATTATATGTTTTTTCAATTAATCGCAAAGTTCTTTCAGGGCTTGGACTGAATTCACTTTTGAATTCTAATTTTTGAGAAATTTGTTTCAATAATGGAATAGATTTGTTAGCACTGAAGTTATTAAAACTTATTGATATGAATTTTTCGCAATTTCTTCCACCATCAGGGGAAATTAGATGAAGTTTGCAGCCTAGGCTATGACCAATTCTTATTGAAGGAATTGATTCTCCTATTCTCTTGGATAAAGATATTCGGCAATTCTTGAAATCCCTCCATGCTTTAATAGCAAGTTGTTGGTGATCGAATTGTGGAGTGTATTTATACGCATGTACTGCATAGTTTTTATTAATTAAACTCTCTATGAATCTTCTATAAGTTAAATCTGGTTTAGAAGCTAGATAACTTCCACCAATAAATTCCACAATTTTTTTAGGATTTGAAGGCCAATAACAAAAATTATTAAATTGATATTTTGTATAAGTCATCTTTCGTAAACTAAAAATGTTTCAAAATTATTTTCTAATCATGTTTCTTAATTTATATTAATTTAAGAGAAATTTTTATTAAATGCGTCAAGATAAACGAAAGAGTTTTCAGCTAATTGGAACTATCTAACAAAAAAAAATTAAATCAATTGGATATTCTTCAGGATCAAGTTATCAGTTATCCATCTGAAGATAGTGTTGCTAATCAGAATAAAAAAATTGAAAAAATTTTAATTCTTGATACTGAAACAACAGGTTTAGATGAAAATAAAGATGAAGTGATAGAGATTGGTTGTATTTTGTTTGATGTATCTTTTAAATGTGTACTTTCACAGGTCTCATTCTTATTCCCGGTTAATAATAATGAGGCAGAATATGTTAATGGCATTTCTGCAGAAGTAACTAATATCTCTCAACCATGGGAAGATGGATTGAATTTCTTTTTAAAACTTGTTGACTGTTCGGATTTCATTGTCGCGCATAATGTAGAGTTTGATAAGAAATGGTTTGGGAAAGGAAGATTACCTAAACTTAATAAAAAATGGATATGCAGTTTAGAAGATATTAATTGGTCTTTTCAAAAATCACTTAAAAATAGACCCTCAGTAACTGATCTAGCTTTATCTTTTTCAATACCAGTTTGGAATTTACATAGAGCTTTATCTGATTGCTTTTACATATCTGAGGTCTTCAAAAAATGTGATAATTTAGAGGAAATTTTAATTAAAGCCACTGAACCGAGGTTTTTGTACAAGGCACTGATTAGTTACGAAGATAGGTCTTTAGCTAAAAATGCTGGGTTCAGATGGAATAGTCCTGTGCAAGGAGCTTGGTCAAGAAAATTAACTACTGATGAGGCAAAAAATCTTGATTTTAGAGTAGAGATTTTGAATTAATATTTAAAAAATTTTTGACTAAGAAAATATTTAGTGCATCTTACAAGGCATCCATTTATCTCCCATTTTATGGGCACCAACACATCCGTATTTTGAGGCAGCTTCTTCAGCCTCTAGTTTAGTGTTAAATAGATCTGACATAATATTTTCCTTATTTGAATTTGAAATTTGTTTGGAATAATTATGATGGTTGTTATGAGAATTAGGTGAATACTCCCATATTCCCATTGTAGTAACGCCGGCAGAGATAATTCCCATCCCAACTACTGATAAATTTACTATTCCCATTGCTACTGCACCAAAAGAAAATACACCCATTGGGACTACCCCAATACTTATTACTCCCATTGGCACTATGCCTATTGAAACTATACCAAGAGGTGCTATTCCAAAAGCAATTTTTTTTGGCTTTGTACCGCAATGCTGATTCTCTTTACTTTTATTAATTCCCAATAGTTTTTCTAAATGTTAAATTAAAATTGTCTCACAGAATAACCAATCAAAGATTAATTTCTAGATGAATTAAAAATTTTGAATTATTTTTTAGAACTTTGAACAACTTAAAAAATCTAAGAGGAACAGTAGACTTATTGCCTGATCAATTAATAAAGTGGCAAAATGTTGAGAAAATAGTATTGGAACAGCTTTCAAGAGCATCTATCAAAGAAATAAGAACACCAATACTGGAAATGACCGAGTTATTTATAAGAGGAATTGGTGAAGGAACAGATGTTGTTAGTAAGGAAATGTATACATTTCTTGATAGGGGGGAGAGATCCTGTACTCTCAGGCCCGAAGGAACAGCCTCAGTCGCGCGAGCGTTAATACAAAATGGAATATCGTCTAATCCTCTTCAAAAACTTTGGTACATGGGTCCTATGTTTCGATACGAAAGACCTCAAGCAGGCAGACAAAGACAGTTTCATCAGTTAGGCGTTGAGTTTATAGGGCATGATTCAGTTAGAAGTGATGTTGAAATTATTGCTTTAGCTTGGGATATCTTGGGAAAATTAGGAATAAAAGAACTAAATCTTGAAATAAATACTTTAGGTGATACAAATGACAGATCAAATTTTCAAAAATCCTTTTTAAAATGGCTAGAAATAAATAAAGATTCTCTAGATTCAGATTCTCAGAATAGGATTACTAAAAACCCTTTGAGGATTTTGGACTCAAAGAATATTCAAACAAAAAAAGCTCTTGAAAATGCACCAAGATTATTTGATTTTTTGTCTGAAAAAAGTCATAACAGATATTTAGACTTAAAAAAACAATTAGAGGTTGTAAAAATACCTTATGTGGAAAATTTTAATTTAGTAAGAGGTTTAGATTATTACACCCATACTGCTTTTGAAATCACAAGTGGTGCTTTAGGTTCCCAAGCTACAGTTTGCGGTGGAGGAAGATACGATGATTTAATAAAACAAATGGGAGGGCCAAATACCCCTGCAATTGGATTTGCTATTGGTCTAGAAAGATTAATTCTACTAGCAGGAAAAGATCTTGAAGTTCCAAGAAATACTGATATTTATATTATTAATCAAGGCTTAATTGCTGAATCCTTAGCTTTGGATTTATCTAGAAAATTAAGAAATTATGATTTGATAGTTGAGTTGGATTTAAGTGGAGCCTCATTTTCTAAACAATTTAAAAAGGCAAATAAACAAAAATCTAAAAGTATTATTGTAATTGGTGATGATGAGGCAGTTAAAGGTGAATTTATCATAAGGCTCTTTGATCAGTCAGGTAATGGGAATGAAGAAGAGGTTATATCTTTTGAAAATGATATTGAATTGCAAAGATGGATAAATAACAATTTACTTGCGAAGTGATGCTCTTAAAGTTTGTGATAATTTTTATTTTTATATTTATTTTCTTTTATTTAAGGAAGTTTCTTATATTAAATAGAAAACAAAAAGTTTTGAATGCTAAAAAATTAACAACTTTCAATAAAAAGAATTTTAATAACTGGATGAATTTAACTAAAAAAGAAAGATATAACTTATCTAAACAAGATTCTGTTAACTATATGGATAGAAGAAAACTTTTATTAGACGAAATTAGAAATGAATATAAGAAAATATCTGGAAAAAATCCTGAGGGGAATATTGAGAAAAAATAATTATGGAAAATTACTGGACTTCTAATAAAACCATAAATGGATTGAGACATTTTGTTTTAGTTAATGAGACAAAAGAAAAAGGAAATAATAGTTTTTTAATGGTTTCTGTTCTTGATTCTGAAATTAACTTAATAACTACATACGAAGAATTAATAAATAGTAGAAATTGGCACAAGGGTTGGATCAATCTTTCAAAGCATCAATCTATTACAGAAGAATACGTTAACTTCAAATCCATCAATAAAGGAGAGGGTATTGATGAGATATTCATTAATGAAGATTCTTTATTTAATATTTCTTAATTTGATATAAATCTTTCAAATCTATCTCTCTTTGTAAATACTAGGTTTTTTGTTACTTAATAATTATTTAAAAGTTTTACCCCTTTCAAAAAAATAAAATTAACGTTATCAAGGATTAATAATATTTACTTAATTCAATGTTAGGGGATATGTGGAGTTCATCTGAGTTGACCGCGGAAAAACTAGGAATAACTGAAATTAAACTTTCTTTTTTACGTGAAAATGGAATACTCAAGCCTGGCATTCATTGGAAAAGCTCTCCACTTGGTCAGAAAAAACCTTGGAAACCTAGAGCTCTTTACAATATAAAAATGTGCAGACTAATAATTAATAAATTTTATTCTGAAGAAAACAACAATATCGCAGCCTAAAAACTAAATATATTTTTTTGATTAATTTGAAAAAAAATATTTAAAATTTTTATTCAATTAGGTTCTCATCCTTACACTCAATAAGAGTGGTTTGCAAAGTTGGATATAAGTTAATCATATTTATGTATTGTTTTGATTTTCTGTAAGATTTTGCAGCCTTTTTATAATGAACTTCAGATTTCATTTCTAGTGAAAATTTGCTAGTAGACTCTCGAGAAGTAGTCATAATATTAGATGTCTTATCTCATATTTAATAAGTGTTTGAGAATGAGGCAATAAATAAGATGGTTTAATGAAACAAAACATCGTTTAATGTCAGCAAAATGAAATTTATTAAAATTTTTTGAATTCGAAAATAATGGTTTATTTTATGAAACTTATATCTCTGAGAATAATTTTTCTTCATTAAATCTACCTTCTTTGCTCTTGGATTGCCTTATGAAGATTTTTTGTTTAGTAATTACTAGGATTACTAACCTTTACAATTTTGTTATTAATTCAACTGTTTGGTGAAATATAAAGTATTCTCAAAACGTTTAAGCTAATCAATTCCTAAATGCAAACCTATGGAAATCCAGATACTACCTATGGATGGTGGGCTGGTAATTCAGGTGTAGCGAATCGCTCAGGAAAATTCATTGCTGCTCATGTAGCTCATGCAGGATTAATTGTTTTCTGGGCGGGTGCATTCACCCTTTTTGAACTTTCACGATTTGACCCAAGCGTCCCAATGGGGCATCAACCTCTAATCGTTCTTCCTCATTTAGCAACTCTTGGAATAGGGTTTGATGCTAATGGTGTTGCTATGGGAGATACTAAACCTGTTCTAGCGATAGCAATAGTTCACTTAGTTTCTTCTATGGTTTTAGCAGCCGGGGGACTTTTACATTCTTTACTTCTTCCTGGAAATCTAGAAGATTCTGATGTAGCAAGAGCCAGAAAATTCAATATTGAATGGGATAATCCAGACAAATTGACATTTATTCTTGGTCACCATCTAATTATTCTTGGTTTCGCAGTTATTGCTTTTGTCGAATGGGCAAGAGTTCATGGAATTTATGATCCAGCTATTGGTTCAGTAAGACAGGTTGAGTATGAATTAAATTTAGCCAAAATTTGGAATCATCAGACAGACTTTTTGACTATTGATAGTCTTGAAGAAGTAATGGGAGGTCATGCTTTCCTTGCTTTCGTTGAGATTACTGGTGGTGCTTGGCATATTGCTACTAAGCAAGTTGGTGAATATACCAAATTCAAAGGTAAAGGCCTTCTCTCCGCAGAAGCTGTTCTTTCATGGTCATTAGCTGGAATAGGCTGGATGGCTATTATTGCAGCCTTCTGGAGTGCAGCTAACACAACAGTTTATCCAACTGAATTCTTTGGTGAACCACTTGAATTGAAATTTAGTATTTCTCCTTATTGGGTAGATACTGTTGATCTTCCTGACGGTGAGTACACTTCAAGGGCGTGGTTAGCTAATGTTCATTACTATTTCGGATTCTTCTTTATTCAAGGTCATTTATGGCATGCTTTAAGAGCACTAGGCTTTGACTTCAAGAGAGTTACAAATGCTATCAGTAATATTGATAGTGCTACAGTTACTCTTAAAGATTAATTCTCAAATTTTCTTACCAATATCAAAAGGCTCCTATTACAGGAGCCTTTTTTATTTGAAAAATTTTGTTTATTAATTTAGATTTAGAATCATATGTTTTTGAAATCATTGAATATTTTTTCGATACAGAATAAAGATATTTTTTCAAATTCTCTATTGATAAGCTTTTTGGGATTATTAATTATATTTTTTTTGTTGATTTTTGGGAGAAAATTTAAACTAGCTGTTCAGCTTGAGAGATTTGGATTGCCGATAGCTGTCATATCAGGAATTTTGGGTATATCTATAGGCCCATTTGGAGCGATACACTTTTTGCCAAAAGAAACAATCAATGTTTGGAGTAATTTTCCTACTCCTCTTTTATCATTAGTCTTCGCAACTTTAATGATGGGAAGGCCGATTCCAAATATAAATGGTTTAGTTAAACCAATTTTTAATCAATTTCTATTAGCTCTTTCACTAGGTTTCGGACAATTTTTTGTCGGTGGACTTGTTGTCAAATATTTTTTGCCTCCATCTATGGATGCAAACCCTCTAATGGGTTGTTTAATAGAGGTAGGTTTTGAGGGTGGTCATGGAGCTGCATCAATAATCGGTGAAAGTTTTAATAAACTCGGTTTCCCAAATGGTTTAGATCTTGGTTTGGCTATGGCAACAATGGGTCTTTTATCCTCTTCAATATTGGGTAGCGTATTTATTTTTCTTGGTAGAAATTTAGGCCTTTCAGATACTGAGGAAATTATTGAACAAAAAGATACTCTAAATGGAAAAAATAAGATTGGAATTTTTGCAGATTTAAGAATTTTTATAATAAATCTTGGATTCTCTGGCTTGGCAATTTCTTTTGGTGTTTTGCTACTTAAATTTTTAAGGTATATTTCAAGTTCTTTTGGTGATTTTTCGAAGGAAATTATTTTTTCACTACCAGTATTTCCTTTTATCCTTATAGGTTCGCTCCTTATTAGATATATTTTAGAAAAAACCAAAAAAACAGAATTTATTTCAAATATTCTGCAAAGGGAGATTGGTATTTTATCCACAGACTTATTGATTTTTACAGCTATGGCAAGTTTAGATATTGCAGTCGTTTTTGATAATTGGATAGTTATTTTAGTGTTTACTATTTTCGGTTTATTGTGGAATTTAATCTGCATTGCTTATTTCGCATACTTTATTTTTGATGATTATTGGTTTGAAAAAAGTTTGATAGAGTTTGGAAATTCTACAGGTGTTGTAGCTTCTGGATTACTTCTTTTAAGGCTTTCAGATCCTAAAAATATTTCAAAGACTTTACCAATTTTTACGTCAAAACAGCTATTCGCTCAGTTAATTCTTTCTGGGGGACTATTCACAGTTCTTGCTCCATTAATGATTTCTAAAATTGGGTTAGATTATTGGACAGAAATTTGTGCCCTAATTACATTCGCAATTCTTTCTATCGCATTGATTTTTAATAAAGTAGGGATGAAAAAGTTTCAATAAGAACCTTAGAATGGTAAAAAGCCTAAAATTTTATTTTAATGTCATTTACACCCTACGATATTCCACCTCAAGAAAATAAAGGGAAGTGGTTTAGGAGTCATTTACTTGGAAGGGAAATCGAACTTGGTGAATTGTATAGTCTTGGATCAAATGATTTAGATTTGCTTATGGCAGAGACTGCAGAAATTAGAAGCGATCTTGATTTTAAGGAAAAAAATATAGGCAAATTTAGGACTGCAGGATATTTTTTGGAGTTAGCAAGAATAATTGAGAAAAGGAAGTTGATGGAAAGTTAATTAGCTGGGAAATAATTCTTCCTAGAATATGTTCCCCATAATTCGTATTTATGCATTAAGGATTTAAATTCTCTATTTTTCTCAAATGATTCTAACCAGTTTTTTATTGGGGATTCAAAATAATTTGTTCTTTTTTGACTTTCACAAGCGATTCTAAATTGTCTTACAAAAGGCCAAATAGACCAATCAGCGATTGTTGGGCTATCTCCAAAAAAGTATTTGTTTTCTGAAAGAAGTTCGTTACATCTCTTTATAAATTTAATCGCATTTATGAAATGAAATTCTTCATCACTATTCTTATATCTTGTGGCATATTTAAATCGATCTAAATGATATTTGAATTCGTTATCGTTTTCATTAATTATTTCAAAAATATCTTCTTTTTTGTTGTCAGGAAAATAAATTAATTTGAGGTGTTCCTTTTTTGACTCTAAGAGAGCCCACTGGATAATTTCAAGACTTTCTTCAATAACTTCACTATTTTTTTTTATAAGTATTGGAACCGTTTTCGTCTTTGAATTATTTAAAAAATCTAGAGGTTTATTTTTTAAATCAATTTCTCTTATCTCTACTTTTATTTCACAAATTAAGAGGGCCCATCTTGCACGAATTGCATATGGACATCTGCGAAATGAATATAAAATATCGTTTTTCATATTGTAAAAACTTTTAATTTCCCTAATTCTTTTAGTATTATCTAAATAGGAATAGTATTAATTTTACAACGCAAATGTCGGGATATGTATACCTTATTAGAGTAGGAGACCTTTATAGGATTGGTAAAACGGATAATCTTGAAAAGAAAATTAAGAAATTAAAGCCTGATGAATTATTAACATCAATTATGACAAAGGAGCCAGAAACTCTTGAAGCAAGATTACTAAGAAAATATAAGTCGCAAAGAATTCCTGAAACTGGTTATTTAAAGCTTTCTAAAAGACAAATTAGAGAATGTAAAAAGCAATTTGAATTAAAGGGTACCTTACCTCACACTTTAGATGCTGAAGTTTCCATAACTCTATTTGCATCTTTTTTATTGTTTTCATTAAGTTCCCTTATTTTTAATTATTTAAATTTTGGATTTGTAAAATCTATATCTTACTCTTTCGGAATGGCATCTTTACCAATGGTTATATTATTTTTTACAGGTAGTTTTGGCGGATACTTTTCTGAAGATTTATCTCTTTTTTCATTGTTAACTAATCGAATAAAAGGTTTATTTATTGCAATTGCGATGCTTTCAATGGCTTACTTAATTTTCAATTTAGGTTAAATTTCATAATTACAATTTAAGGCAATTTCAAATGGAACTGATTGGGTAGGTAACCTAAGAATAGTAGAGCATATTTCAGCAATATCTTCAGGTTGTGTCATGCTTGATTTGTCTAAGGAAGAGATATTTTGGGCCATTTTTGTATTAACCCAGCTTGGACAAATTGCTGAAACCCTTATATTTTTATCCCAACCTTTATTTTTCATCGTTTGGCATAATCCCATCAGAGCAAACTTTGAAGAAGAATAAGCGGCTAAATCACCTTTAGATCTTTTCCCACTCATTGAAACTAAAACAACAATTCTTCCCCTGCCAGAAGTACATAAATGATCCCAAGAAAGCCTACATAAATTCCAAATTGCCAAAAAATTGATATTTAATGTATTTAAAATATCTTCTTCATCACCATCTTTGTATAAGAAAGGAACTTTCGATAATACTCCAGAACAATTTATTACTGAATCAAATCCTCCAAATTCATCTTCGGTATTCTTTATCCAATTTTCGGCTGTAATTTTTTTTAATGCATCATATTGGTTGATTATAATTTTCCCTTCTGGCCATTTTTTTGGATCAATAGCGCTTCCTTTTAATGATTCTAAATCTCTTATGCCAACACTAATTCTATTACCTTCTTTTAATTCTTTATGTGCAATATTTAGTCCAATACCTCTACTGGCTCCACTTATTAGTATGGTTCTCATTTTTAAACTATATGTTTGGAAATATTATTCTAAGTAACATTTTAAATTCTCTACCATGCATAATCATAAGACCTTTTTTTACACTCCATGGAGCCTTTATAAACATTACGCACATCGCATATACGATCTCTTTTAAAGAAAGAGTATCAGTAAGAAAACCATACCATTGATTTTTAGGTAGTTGGAAAAAACTACCAAAAAATTCTCTCAATAGTTTTTCGTCAAACCTCATGAGTTTTTCTAATCCAAATTGGTAAAGTGATTTCTTCCTAATTAATTCTTTTGACCATAAAGTTTCCCACCCTTTTCTAGCAATATGATAGGAACTTAGATTTTTATTTTTAATTGCTTCTGAGACTGCCTTAGCGACAAGCGGAGCTCTTCTTAAAACATTACCAATTAAATATCCAGATGCAGGATGTACCATTGAAGCAGCACCTCCATAGCCAAGTATTTGTTGTCTGAAATCTGGGATTGGCATATTCATAGGGAGAAATAAGCCAAGCTCTTCGTGCTGCATTCTTGTGATTGATATATTTCGATAAGAAAGCCTCTTCTCTAGTCTCTCTTTTAAATTTTCCATTGTTAGAGGATTTACTAAACCAAGAGATGTCTCTTCAAGAAAATATTTACCATCCCCCATATCCATTGCATAAAGAAAAGTGGGCGGTTCTTTTTTTTGCTCATCGTTAAGATGGTCATTTCTATAGTCCATCAATACAAACTGCCCTTTCTTAAGTGGAGGTTTACTAAAATTACCTACTATTCCATAACAAGTTTGGACTGCTAAAGGACCACACGATTTTAATTTAAGAAAAACAGGATCATATCCTGTTGCATCTACTACTAATCTTGCAGAGTAAGTCTTGCCATCTTTTGTGGTTACTGTACTTTTGTATTTTTCATAATGTATTTTGTTTGCAAAGCCTTGATGCCATTTAATAAAAGACTTATTGCATTCATTAAACCAATAATTGTGAAGTTTCTTCTTATCAAATAGTCCATAATCTAGTGAATGTTCCGTGGCTTTATTCTCGTCGTCCTGTTCTTCTAAAGCGCCATGCCCAAAAAAACTTACAGTATTCTTCCATCTATATTCAAGTAAATCCTGAAGCCCGAGTTGATCAACTTCTTTCCCCCAAATGCCATATGTGTTTGGCCAAGGTTCATCTGGTCCATTTGGAGAAAGCACTTCAACATCTAATTTTTCCTTCCCAAAAGCTGAGGCAATTGCCATACCTGCAGGCCCTGCACCCAAAACAAGAACATCTGGCATATTTTCTTTTGACATTAAATATAAATCTTGTGATTAAAGAAATTTATGGAACAAATTATTACTTCTGCGCCTAGGGTTATATATTTCATCCAATATTTATAATGAGAGTAGATTAATAATAATCAAATTACTCAAATACTAGTGACTAAGTTTTCGGTGTTTTAACAATAATTTATAAGATTACAAAATAAAAAAAACTTTATTTATTTTTTTTATCATAAAAAAAAATAGGAATTTAAATGATTAAAAATAAAAATATTTTAATTACTGGAGGTAATTCAGGAATAGGTTTTTTTGCTATTATTAATTTACTAAAAACGAAAAATATTTTATATGTTGTAATAAAAAACGAATTTAGAAAGGATGAATTTCTCAAAAAAATTGAGAAATATTTTGATAAAAATTACCTTATTAAATTTTTAAATATTATTGAAAATTGTGATCTTTCAGATCTAGATAATATTAACAAAATTAAAGATTACTTTATTAGTAAAAAAATTTTTTTAGATGTTGTTGTTTTAAATGCAGGATTACAATATACAGGCTCTTTTTACCCTAAA
Source organism: Prochlorococcus sp. AG-355-J04 (assembly GCA_003280885.1). Taxonomy (GTDB): domain Bacteria; phylum Cyanobacteriota; class Cyanobacteriia; order PCC-6307; family Cyanobiaceae; genus Prochlorococcus_A. The sequence continues at coordinate 48,420 of QCDN01000006.1, forward strand.
GTATCAAAGCAAGGCATAGAATTAACTTTTGCGGTAAATCATCTTGCACATTTTTACTTGGTAAATGTACTGAAAAATTTCATTATAGATAAAGAAGAATCTCGAATAATTATTACATCATCAGATGTTCACGACCCCAAAAGTTCAGGTGGCAATATAGGAAAGAAAGCAGGACTTAATAACCTAGTTGATTTTAGAAAAAAAGTAACTGGGCAATTTTTAAATTTTAATGCTGATGAAGCTTATAAAAATAGTAAGTTATGTAATATTTTGTTTGCTAAAGAACTTGAAAAAAAATTAAAAATGTCCTCCAGTAAAATTTCTGTAATAACTTGGGCTCCCGGTCTCGTAATACCAAATGATGATTCTGGTTTTTTTAGATACAGTAAACGTTTTAATCTCTTTGGATATTTAATTTTTTCTAAAGCTGCAAAAAATATTTTAGGAATTTCTGAAAGTATAGAAAATGCTGGAAAGATTCTTTCTGAGATTGTCCTTGATTCAAATTTAAATAATGTTGGTTTCATATATCTAAGTAATAAACTTATAGCAAGAAAAAAACATAAATTAGTTGAAAGTAACGCTAGTGATGAAGCAAATAGTGATGAGTTGGCTTCAAAACTTTGGATTTTAAGTGAAGATTTTTGCAGGTCATTTGGATTTGTTACTCTCAATATTTAAGGTTTGTGTTGGGAATGCAAACTCTATATTATTGAGTGCAAATTCCTCAATAATTTTTAAATTTATAGATTGTTGAGCTTCCATTGCAGCAAGATAATTATTAGTTGGTATGTAATAAACAAGTTCGAAATTAAGACTGAAGTCACCAAAATCTGTGAAATGACACCTATCAAAAGAAGCATCTTTTGTCTCTTCAACTATTTTTTTTATTATTATCGGAATCAATTTCATAAGTTTTGGAGAGGTTTCATAAACAACTCCTAATTTATGCACTAACCTTCTTTTTTCCATTTGTGCGTAATTTGAAATTATTCCATTTGTAAGGGCGCTGTTGCTCATTACTATTACTTCTCCATTGATACTTCTTATTCTTGAGGATCTTACTCCGACCCTCTCAACCATTCCAAGGACCCCATCGGATTTTATAAACTCACCTTTTTGAAAAGGTTTATCAAGCAAAATTGTTATATATTCAAAAAACTCCTGAACTGGATCTTTCAAAGCTAATCCTGCTCCAATACCCCCTGCACTGAGTAGAGCCCAGATAGCAGTCATTTGAACACCTATATTTTGTAAGAAAAAGATTGAACCAATAGTCCATGTTAATGCTTTTATTAAAGGAGTAAGTGAAGATATCATTGAACTTATTGAGGAATCATTAATTTTAGATGTCGATTCTGTTAATGATCTTATTAAAACTTTGTTGAGAGCTTTTACAATTATTATCAATTTAAATAATTTCAGAATATTCAATAATACAGAGATAAAAGTTATTTCATCAGCAAAAAAATAGTCAATTGAAAAATAAAATGAGAGGAGAAAACCTATTGGTTTAATAATTCCAGAGATGACCTCAAAAATAAAATCATCAAAATTTGTTTTTGTACGTTTGGAGATCTTTTTGAAGAATATTTTTGAAAGTTTAGAAATTATTAGCGACAATAAAATTCCAATAAAAAAAATAGATATTGCCAGAAGGAAGTTTTCAGTAACTAATTTCATATTCAAATAGAACTTAAAAATTTATCTTTAATAAAATTTTAAATTATCTCTAGATAACAAACCAGTCTTGATTTTTCTTTATCTAATTATTATATTTCTTATTTCTTTAAATTCTTTTCTATCTGCAGTTTTGCATAATTCAAAAATTATTGATTCAGTAGTAGTTAAGATCGCCCCTTTCTGAATCATTCTCTGCAATGCTATTTCATGATCTACCCTATTTCTACTACTCATAGCATCTGATACGAGAATAACTTCAAATCCTTTTTGTAAACAATCTAAGGCTGTTTGTTGAATACAAATATGCGTTTCGATACCACAAACTATTAAATTTGTAATTTTCTTATTTTTAAGTTCTTCTAAAAATTCTTGAATATTAGCTAAGCTAAATTCCATTTTCTCAATTTTTTTAAATCCATTTTTGGGCAATAATTCAGGTATCGTTGCACCCAATTTGAATGGGTTCTGTTCAGATAAAAAAATGTTCTTTTCTAAAATTTGGTAGGCATCTATTAGCTTTTTAATGTTTTTGGTTATTGAATCCTTTTTAAATATTGCTCTTATAATTTTTTCCTGGACATCTATGATTAGTAAAGCATTCACTTTTGGTGATAGTTTGTCAGAAGATTTTTCATACCCCTTCATCATTTTATTTAAAGATATATTAAACATAGTATTTTGAACAACTTTAGTAAACATTTTAAATCAAAAAGTTGTTTTACTCTCATCTAGAGTTATTATTGAGAATAGCCGTGGGTTAATTGTTGTCATTATCCTCTCAATACAATGTCATCACATCTCCTCTTGGAGACGGTTTACATAAAGATGGTAAGAGGTTAACTCCTCAAAGGCTTAAGGTTCTTAATTTATTTGAAAATATTGGTTCTGGAAAGCATCTTAGTGCTGAAGAGGTACATGAAAAGTTAGTCAAATCAAGCTCCAAAGTTTCACTTGCAACAATTTATAGAACTTTAAGACTTTTAGTGCAAATGGGTTTGCTTCATGAATTAGAACTCAGTGAGGGCGGACACAGATATGAGTTGCTTAGTAATGACACTCCTGATCATCATCATTTAATTTGTATTAGGTGTGGTAGAACAGAAGAATTCGAAAATGAAGAAGTTTTAGAAGCAGGTAAAGTTGCAGCAAAAATTAATGGGTTTAAACTAATTGAATCCTCTTTAAACGTAAGAGCTATATGTCCTAATTGCATTTAGCATATTTTAACTTAAAGTACCTCCGCAACTTGATCCTGCACCTGCAGTACAGGCAAAACAATGTTCTTTTACAGCTACTCTGTAGTCAAAAGTAAATGACTCATCCAATAGATCAAAAAGTGTCTTTGGTCCTTTATTCTCTCGGTAATTTATCTGTTGATTAAAGTCACAATCATAAATTTCTCCAAGCCAATTTACACTAATAGTTTTTTTGCACATAAGATTTTCTAAATTATTTTCATTAAAATTTTCTTTTAGTAATTTGTAATAAATATTTAGTTTCCCTTCTTTTCTTAGAGATTCTTCATATCTATTTATTGGCATATTAGTTATCGTGTATAAGTTATTAAAAACAATATTATATTTTTCGAATAATATTTTTTTATAATCTTTTTCTAATATTTTCTGAGAAGGTGGAAGAATGGGGCTTACAGGATTGTAAACAAGATTTAATTGCAATCCATTTTCTTTCTTTCCATAGCCTAGATCATTAAGAATTTTTATAGCATTAATACTTTTTTCAAAAACCCCAAGACCCCTTTGAAACTCAACATTATCTTTTTCATAACATGGTAGCGAAGCAGTAACTATGATTTTATTCTTTGCAAGAAATTGAGGGAGATCTTCATAACCTTCTTCAAAGAAAATTGTTAAATTGCATCTATCAATAATATCAATTTGTTTTGTGCTCAAACTAGCTATTAGGTTTTTAAATTCTGGGTGAAGTTCTGGCGCGCCACCTGTTATATCTAAAGTCTTGATTTTGTACTTATCAATTATTTTTGGAATGAGAGATATTATTTCATTGGACATTTTTTCAGTCCTTAGAGGACTTGAATTAACGTGACAATGCTTACAAGCCTGATTGCATTTATAACCTATATTGATTTGCAACGTTTCTATAGGTTCTTTATATATTGAGGGGA
>QCDN01000007.1 GCA_003280885.1 Prochlorococcus sp. AG-355-J04
ATGTTAATAACTTCTGTGTTACTGAAGAAATAAGGTCGGAAAAGATAAGTTCCATCGTTTCTAAAATTTCATCAATAAAAGAAGTAAGAAAATTCTTAGTAGAAGAACAAAGAAAAATTGGAGAATCAGGTGGACTTGTAGCTGAGGGAAGAGATATAGGAACTACTGTTTTTCCTCATGCAGAACTTAAAATATTTTTAACTGCTAGTATCGATGAAAGAGCAAAAAGAAGAAAATCTGATAAAAATAGTAAAGACTTACAAGAAATAGACCTTCGTGCATTAAAAGAACTCATAAAGAAAAGAGATTTTGAAGATTCCAATAGGGAAATTTCCCCTCTATTAAAAGCGAATGATGCAATAGAAATTTTTACGGATGGATATTCAATTAATGAGGTAGTAGATAAAATTATTGATCTTTATAATGACAGGATCCCTAAAGAGACTGAGATCTAATAAATTCAAGAGATACTTTTCAAAAAACCGCTTACAGAGTCTTCTAAAATATCAAGGACATAATCGAAGCCCTCATCGCCTCCAAAATATGGGTCAGGAACTTCTCGCTCATTAAAAACTGATCTAAAATCTTGTATTTTTTTAATTGATGCCAAATTAGTTGGAGCTGTTATATTTTTAAGATCTTGAATATTTCTAAAATTTGAGTCGTCCATCGCAAGAATATAATTAAATTCGTCAAAATCTTTGCTAATAATTTGACGAGCTCTGCTTAAGATATTTATATCTCTTCTTTCTGCAGCAATTCTCATCCTAGAGTCAGCCTTTTTTCCAATATGCCAACTCCCAGTCCCAGCAGAATCTACAATAAAGCCATCGGTTAATCCCTTCTTTTCAAGTAAACTTATAAAGATAGCTTCTGCTGCAGGAGACCTACAAATATTACCCAAACATACAAAAAGAACAGAAATTTTTTTCATATGATTTCAAATTTCACTAAATTATAAGACTTTTAAGTAGTAAATAAAACTTCTTGAATTAAAGATTCAGTAAATTCTTTACCAAACAAACTCGACAACATTGGCCTTGCTGGATCGTTATCTCTTCTATATTTCAAATAATTATTTTGACCATTTATTAATTCTTTTTGCAGTTCTATATTGGCTTCTTTGCTTTCGAAAAGAATTTCCAAATACAAATCAAGATATTCCTTAAATGAGGTATAAAGCTGATAAGCAATTAAACAATCACTTCTTTCTTCTTTTGGTAATTTTGACCAGATTACTCCTGGAGAAAAAAATCTAGCTACATCTGCAGACATTTTTTCCGCTAATGGGAGTGATGAATGGCAACGATTTTTGAGTTTTACCAGTTTTTCTAGTAACTCATTATTGTATTGATTTTGTATTTTTAATGAAGGCTGAAAATCTAATACTAATAAATGACTGTTAGGTAAAGAAACAAAATCTACTCCAAAAAATGGAACATTATAAATAGTATTAGGGATAATTAAAAAATTTAAAACAGAATAATTTGGACTATTTATACAAACTGCTCTTGCGAATCGAATTCTTGTTTTATGCGTTACACCCCAAGTAGAGAGAGTCACATTTTTTTTTGAATTTTTTGAACCATAAGTTGAATCTTTATAAGAATATTCCGAGGGTATTATTTTTTCTAAACAGTTATATTTACTTAAATTATCAGTTAAATATTTTAGAAAATTATGCCATCTCCAATCTGGCCTGTAAAAAATAGTATCTTGTATTAACATTCAATGAATAATCTCATTATTTAATGTAAAAAGAAATTTACTGATAAATTTTTTTGTCCATTTTTCTCCAAAAAAAGATTTAAATAATTTATCTGCAGGGTCTTTTTCAAAACTGTACTTATCATATTTAATTTGATTAATCTTTATTTCTTTTGCATTTAAAAATTGATTAACAGGATTCGATTTATAAATGTGCAAATAATTATTTACAAATGAATGGAATATATTATTTAAATCTCTATCAAGATTTAATTTATTTCCTCTACATATAATCACCCATGGGGAAAAATACTTTTTTGAATCGTAAATATTCTTCATTTTATTATTATCGAATGCTGAATATTTTTTCTTAATACTACCTAAACTTGAACAATAATTTTCAAGATACTTTTCTTCTTGAATTAAAGGTTGATAATCAAGTATTGCTAATAACTTTTGAGAAGTTCCAAACCATAAAATATCAGCCCCTAAAATAGGCATTTCACTATCAAAATTTGGATATGCGACCGTATTAAACACTTGTAGTTTATTGCCACCATCTAATCTTGTTATGCGCCATTTTCTATATTCGGGAGATGAAAAAAGCCAATTTTTAATAATATATTTTGAGTCTTCATTATGATGTTCTTTGAATTCGCTAGATATTTGTACTTCATGACCATTTAATTCATCAATATTGGTTTTAAGGAAATCAACTAATGAATCAAACATAAATTACTAGGTCTCTGTGCTTCCTTTCCTTACTTTTTTTGTGATGTAATTGAATACAATCTTACCTAAAACAGCAATCAAGTTACCTTCAAGCTCCTTAAACATTTTCATATTATAAGTAAAAGCTTGATTAGCTTCATCAATAATTTGATCAGCAGTCTTTTGATTTATTGGAAGTTGATTCAAAGTAAGGGAATATTCTTCCTTGAATTTCTTTTCATCAGCAATTAATTCAAATTCATAAAAATTTAAACCATCATTTCCCTTCAAATTTAATGCTTTTTTAGCGATCCTTTTCAAAATTTGCCCCCCAGATAAATCTCCTATATAGCGAGTGTAGTGGTGACCAACCAAAAGCTCTGGTGATTTTTTTGCGACCTCTCTGATTCTTTCAACATATTCTTTTGCTGAGTGAGAAATATTAATTTGATTCTTCCAGTTTTCACCAAAATAAAATTTAAGATCATTTATAAGAGTTTCTTTCCTGAATAATGATTTAAAACCTATTGGTTTTATTACGGGATGTTCCTCATTGACCAGTCTTTCAATTTCTTCTTCCATGGCTTCATAAACAAAATATAGATCACTAATTAACTTTCTATAAGATTTTTTTTCAACAACTCCTTTTAAAAAACAAGCCACAAAGCCAGTATTTTCTGCCATAGTATGGGATTTTTTTGTCCCTTCTCTTAGTTGTCCTGCAAGAGCGACTGCCATATATTTTGAAATATTTTTGTAAGTGTATGTAATCTACAAGGAAAATACATAAAACAGCTAATTTTTGTTACCAGCGGATGTTGTAGAGAATAGCTTATAAAGTTCTTTACAAACCAAAAATAGGTGATCTTTTTGTTCCTTTTGCGGTAGATGAGAGCCTGTCATTTCCCAATCACCGATGGTAGCCACTCTCCATCTCTCAGAGGGAACAATCATGCCTCGCATTATTATTCCCAACAATTTCGGGACTCTTTCATCATTATGATTTTCAATTCTTAATTGTAAGAGTATTGCTCTACATTCAATAAGAGGACTCCAACCAGGGAAATGAAACGCAAAATCAATAGTATCTTGCATGGATTCATTATTTGAATTGTCCCAGGGACTAAAGTTTACGCTTGCATCTGGAAAATATTTCCGAAACAAAGCTGCAGTAGATGCAATTTTATTAGCTATTTCAACATTACTTGCATTTGAACTCGCATTCATAGATAGCTGAGTATTTTTTCTGAAAATGACATAATTTGCTTTAACTTGCTTATTAACTACTTTTTCTTTTAATAAAGATGTTGAAATGCTGATCAATAAAGTGTTCTCTATTCACATTTGAATAATAAATTTCTAGTTTTTAGAGAAAGTAACTCATCGCAAATTACAATACGAGGAAAATCAATGAGTTATCTTTCATTAATTCAATGCTATGCCAAAATTTGAAAAATTAACTTTACCTAATGAAGGCGAGATAATAACTTTTAATCAAGGCAAACCTAATGTTCCTAATAATCCAATTGTCCCATTTATTAGGGGTGATGGTACTGGAGTTGATATTTGGCCTGCTACTCAAATCGTCATTGATTCAGCGATTAAAAAAAGCTATGGAGATGAAAGAAAAATTAATTGGTTTAAAGTCTATGCAGGCGATGAAGCTTGTGAACTCTATGGAACATATAACTATCTCCCTCAAGATACTATTGAAGCAATCAAACACTTTGGTGTAGCCATCAAAGGTCCTTTGACGACTCCCATCGGTGGAGGTATTAGATCTCTTAATGTTGCATTAAGGCAAATCTTTGATTTATATAGCTGTGTAAGACCATGCAAATATTATTCGGGAACTCCAAGCCCTCACAAAAATCCCCAAAATTTAGACGTTATTGTTTATAGAGAAAATACTGAAGATATCTATATGGGAATTGAATGGGAAGCGGAGGATAATAATTGTCTTGAGTTAATTAATCACTTAAATAACGTTGTCATACCAAAAAGTAAAAATTTAAAAAATAGATCCATACCGAATGGATCAGGTATTGGAATAAAACCGGTGAGTAAATCTGGTAGCCAAAGGCATATTAGAAAAGCTATTGAACATGCTAAAAGATTATCAGGAGATAAAAGGCATGTGACTCTTGTACATAAAGGGAATATTATGAAATATACAGAAGGTGCATTTAGAGATTGGGGATATGAATTAGCAGTAAATGAATATAGAGAAGATTGTATTACAGAAAGAGAAAGCTGGATTTTAGATAATATTCAGAAAAATCCAGAAATTACAATTGAAAATAATGCTCGAAAAATTGAACCAGGTTTTGACAAGCTTACAAATAACAAAAAAGCATTCATTTGTGAAGAAATTAAAGAAGTTATTGCATCAATATCAAATTCTCACGGAGATGGAAAATGGAGAGAACTTATTCTTGTTGATGATCGGATAGCTGATAGTATATTTCAACAAATTCAAACTAGACCTCAAGAATATTCAATTCTTGCAACATTAAACCTTAATGGAGACTATGTTTCTGATGCAGCTGCAGCAATTGTTGGAGGCTTAGGTATGGCTCCCGGTGCAAATATTGGAGATAATGCAGCAATTTTCGAAGCTACGCACGGTACCGCTCCAAAACATGCAGGCTTAAACAAGATTAATCCGGGCTCAGTAATTCTTAGTGGTGTAATGATGCTTGAATATTTTGGTTGGGATGAAGCAGCTAACTTAATTACAAATGGTTTAAGTAAGGCAATAGAGCAAAAAAAAGTAACCTATGATTTAGCTCGCTTAATGGAACCGCAAGTAGAGCCCTTATCCTGCAGCAGTTTTGCTGAAGAAATTATCTCAAATTTCTAATTTTAAAAATTATTTTTATTTTCAAAAGCTTTCCAAATATTAACCAGTGAATCTTTAGTGCCAATGTTTCCAGGATGAGTAACAATAGGAAGTTTTTCGTCATTTTTTAGGTTATAAGTCACCACTGAAATGCCTGTTAAAATCTGTCCCTCAAGATAAACATAATCTGCTTTAAGTCCATTACTAAGAATCAAATTTGTTGTTATTCCACCTTTTGAAATCAAATAGCCTATTTCATACTTCAAATCTGCGACTAATTCAGCAATAAAACAAGCAAGTAAATTATAAAAATTAAATAGTCTAGAAGAATCTAAGGACATAAATTTTCTTGAAGTAAACAAAACAGGAGTTTTTCCTTTTTCAAAAGAAAATCTAATTTCTTTCAAAAGTTTATTTTTAAACAAATTCTTTCGCTTCTGATTAATATCCGATGAAGCGATTTTAAAGAATGCAAAAACATCTAATTCAACTGGATTACAATTACTTATCTCTAATAAATTATTTAATTGTATTGTTGAAAGTTCTACATAAGATCCAACAATTATCAGTCCCGGAAGAAAACTCTTTTCTTTGTTTCTTATTCTTAAATTAGAGAAAAATATTTCATTCTGAGGGACACTTTTTTTCTCAGAAATTGAACTTATAAAACTTGCTGCAGTTCGAAAAAGGAATTTTTTTTGTTTAGTTAAATTTTTAATTATTAAAGAAAATTTTTTTAGTTGAGAATAATTTTCTATATCTACAATTACATGTTTATTATTCTTCAAGTTCTTTAGTTTTTTAAAAACAACATTATTTTCTTCACCATTAAGACTTTCTATATCTGACAAAAGAAGATTTTGAATATCATCTAAATTAATTTGCGATTTACTCTTTTGAAATAAAAGATTCTTGACATCACTTGTCTCATATCCAAAAATTTTATCTTTTGCAAAAATTGTTTTGTTAATTGGAATTTTATCCACAAAGTGTGATCCATTAATTGTTAATCTTTTACCCTCTATAAAAGCTGGAATATGAAAAGTAGCATCAAAAGGTCCTAAGAAACTATTTAGGGCACTTGGTTCTAAAAAGTTATGGCCTCGAAGAGTAGAATCTCCTCTACTTATAAAAATAATTTCTTCTTTATAAGCTAGAGAAGCAATAGCTGTCTTAAGATTATTGCAAATTTCTTCTATTGTTAATTTCGCATCATTTTCCGGAAGTGATCTTGTATTAGCCAAAATAAAAAATAAATTAGATTTGGATTCAAAACCTTTTACTAAAGTTGAGCAGTCCCACTTAAGAAGTAATAAGCAATTATTAACAGTTTGAGAACCTGTTGGATCATCATCTATAACAACAAATTTCATAAGTATTACATAATTACTTAAGATTTTTTATTTGTATTGAGGCATCAAACCTTTGACTTTCATTTGAAGGAATTACGATATTTCTGAATCCATCTACAAAAGAATTTCGGGGACTAGTCCAAGGTTCAAGACAAATCATTTTTCTTGGAGGATCACTCCAAATAACGCCAAGGTCAAAAGGATATGGATGATTTAAAGTTACCTTTCTTTTAAAAATTTTATCTATAAACTCGCTCCTGCCAGAAGTATACATAAGTAGATCAACTCCTAAATTAATATTTTTCAGCTCATCCAAAGTATTACTTATGATGTTTTTTTCTTGATTCTGACAATTTAGTGGATTGCCAATAAATTCTATATTTTTGAAATCTGAAACATTAAAATAAGGATGCAATCCAAAATTTATAGGCATAGCATTTTCTGATTTGTTAAAAATCGTAATTTCAAATTCTAAACAGTTAATCTTTAAGGAAACTTCTACTCTTAGTTCGAAATCGAAAGGATAATATTTTTTGGTATTTTTAGATTCATTTAAAAATAAGCATAAAGATTTTTCATTTTCATTAAAGGAGTATTGCCATCGCAAATCCCTAGCGAAACCATGTTGATTTAATTGCAAAAAATCTGTTCCAAATACTGAATTAGAGGTATTGAGATTTCCACAAATTGGAAACAAGATTGGAATGCCGCCCCTAATACTTTGTGTCTTATCCATGAATCTTGTTTCATCGAAATAAAGTATCTCTTTACCCTCCGAAACCCAATTTGTTATGACACCTCCTCTTTCAGGACAAAATTTAATATAGTTATTTTGATCTGATTGAAAGACAAAAATTCCTTGATCTTTATTAGATAATTTAATTTGCACAATTTCTACTTAAAGAGAATCAACCCAGTCCAAAATATGCTGATTAACTAATTCTGGTATTTCATCATGGGGACAATGTCCAGCATCAAGAATGATTTCTTTTGTATTCTTTGGTATAAATTTTTTATAAAGATTTCTTTTTTTTGGAGTATTCATCCAAGGATCCTTTCCTCCCCAGAGGAGTAATAATGGTGAATCAAGTTTTGCGAATAACTTATCCAACGGCAATCCCTGTGGACCTGATGGGTTAAATACACTTCTAAAAACATTAAAAGCTCCATAATCTAGCGAAGGCTTTCTTATTGACTCAACTAAAAAGTCATCAACATTTTTTGTATCGACATAAACTTGATTCAAAGTTTTTTTAATATTTTTTGGATTTCTCATATTCTCAAAAATCAAACGTTGTAGAACAATATTTTTTAAAAATATGCCTGCAACTGTTTCAATTGAAGTTTGCAGCATATTCTTCTTCACAGTTTTTTCTTCGCTAAAATAACCTGCAGCATTAAGCAATATCACTCCTGCGTTTAGTTCATTTAATTCTGAACCAGCTGCTAAGGCTGCATAACCACCTAATGAGTTTCCAACAACAATTGTAGGTTTTTTTATTTTCTCTTTTACATACGCGACAACCTGATCTTTCCATAAAGACCCTGAGTATTCAACATCTTGTGGCTTAGGACTTTTTCCAAACCCGAGTAAATCTATAGCATGAACTTCGTATTTGTTACTTAAAATAGGGATATTGAATCTCCAATGATCCGTAGAGGCCCCGAAACCATGAATGAGTAAAATTGCACATTCTTTTGATGTTTGCTTAGGCTGCGCAGAAACAGTATGTATTGGATAATTTAAAAAATTCCAGTCATAGTTTACATTATTATCTTTTAGAACTGATTTTTCCATTCATAAAACTTTTATGTTATTCGATTCTAATAAACTTATTTCCTAAAGAAGACCCACAGGATCAGCTGCAACATCATCTGAAATTTTATTACCATCATTTGGTGGCTTATCTTTTAAAACAATTCTCAAGAGAACAGGTGCAAGAAATGTAGTTCCAATAACCATTAATAAAATAGCTGCTTCAAGAGAAGGAGTTAACAATTTGGCACTTGTTCCTAGACCAAGAAAAATTAAACCAACCTCTCCTCTAGGCATCATACCCAAACCTACAACTAATCTATTCGTAGGTTTATCACTTGAAAATACCCATCCTGCTGCAATTTTTCCAATAATTGCAACAACTAATAAAAATCCTGCAACAACAAGAGCTGATCTACTTGTTGGATCAAGTGGATTGATAACTGATAGATCCATACCAGCTCCCACTAATACAAAGAAAATAGTTGCGAATAGCGATACTAAAGGTAAAACTGATTGTTGGATTGCATGATTATTTTTAGAACTACTAAGAATTAATCCAGCTGCAAAAGCACCTAAAGCTGCTTCTAATCCAATAGCTGTCGCAACAAAACAACACAATACAAGTATCACAAAAGAGGCCACTACTACAGCTCCAGGAGCTTTTAATCGATCTAAAAGCCAATCAAAACCTGGGGCTGCTGTTCGACTTAATGCGATAGCCGCAATAACAAATACTACTGCTGCTGCAACTAATTTAACGATAGGAGCAATTTCTAAAGAACCTCCTGCAGCAAGAGCTACAACAACAGCGAGAATAACAATCCCCAAAATATCGTCTAGAACGGCTGCTCCAATAACAATCTGTCCTTCTCTAGTTTTCAAATATCCTAATTCACCGAATACACTTGCAGTAATTCCTATACTTGTTGCTGTCATAGATGCTCCAGCAAAAACTGCTGGAATAAGATCTACTTGGAAAATAAACATTAATCCGAGAGTTCCAAAAGCAAACGGTAAAATCACTCCAGCCATAGCAACAGTAAAAGCCTGCGCACCTACGGCTACTAATTCCTCTAACTCACTTTCTAATCCTGTTAAGAATAAAAGTGCATATAACCCAAGTGTTGCTACTGCTTGGAGGGATGGAAAACTTTCGAAGTAAACATCAGGTACTGCTTCAGGTGGAATTGAGGCTAATGAACTAATCACATTTATAAGACCTTGATTTAGCTCAGTTCCAGCTGATGGCGGTATTAACAAATGGAATCCTGATGCTCCTATTACAACTCCTGCAAGAAGCTCACCTACAATAGTTGGTAAACTAAGTCTTACTAATACTTCTGCTAATGCTCTTGCGGCTAAAAATATTAATAGAAATCTTATAACTCCTATCAGTGTTTCAGCAACTTCTAAATCATGTGCACTTAATTCAGCAAGTAAAGGATACATTTGATGTGCAAAAAAAATAAACTACCTAACTGGAAGATAGTTTATTGAGGGCCCAATTTAAGAAATATGTAAAAAAAAAGCAAAAATACTCAACAAGTGTGGATCTGAAGTTACAACAAAGAAATTTTCTTAAAAATCGCTATTGTCTGTTATATGGCTAATCCAATGAATTCCAACGAACCCTTTGATCTACGCTTGCCTACACCAGGCTGCTATCTAGATCCTGAGAAAGCTGGCATGGATTCAGATGCTGTTTTTCAAGGCATGACAGCCCATCTTTTCTATACTCTTGGAAAGTTAGCAACTTCTGCAAGTCCTCACGACTTGTATATGGCTTTGAGTTACGCTGTTAAAGATAGGCTAATGACAAGATACTTAGCTAGCCAAGAAGTCATAAGAAAAAAACCACAAAAAACTGTAGCTTACTTATCAGCAGAATTCTTAATAGGTCCTCAATTAAGTAATAATCTCCTCAATCTTGGCATAACTCAAGAAGCTGAAGATGCTTTAAAAAGATTTGGTATTGAATCTTTATCGACAATTCTTGAAGTGGAGGAAGAGCCTGGATTAGGTAATGGCGGTCTTGGCAGACTTGCAGCATGTTATATGGAATCGTTAGCATCTCTACAAGTACCAGCAGTTGGTTATGGTATCCGCTACGAATTTGGCATATTTAATCAATTAATTAGAGATGGTTGGCAAGTTGAAGTTACTGACAAATGGCTAAAAGGTGGATGGCCTTGGGAGCTTCCACAACCTGATGAATCATGTTTTGTTGGTTTTGGAGGAAGAACTGAAAGTTATAGAGACGATAAAGGAAACTACAGATCAAGATGGATACCTTCTGAACATGCAATAGGTGTTCCTCATGATGTTCCAGTCTTAGGCTATAGAGTAAATACATGTGACAGATTAAGGTTATGGAGAGCTGATGCAACAGAAAGTTTCGATTTTTATGCTTTCAATATTGGTGATTATTATGGAGCAGTAGAAGAAAAAGTAGCATCTGAAACTCTTTCAAAAGTTCTATATCCAAATGATGGAACTGACGAAGGCAGAAGACTAAGACTCAAACAACAACACTTTTTTGTAAGTTGCTCTCTTCAGGATATGTTGAGAAGTCTGGAAAAAAGATCAATACCAATAACTGAATTCCCTAAGCATTGGACAGTCCAATTAAATGATACCCATCCTGCAATTGCAGTTGCAGAATTAATGAGACTTCTTATTGACCAATATCAAATAGGTTGGGATGAAGCTTGGAATATAACAACCTCCTCAGTAGCTTATACCAACCACACATTATTACCAGAAGCCTTAGAAAAATGGGATTTGGGTTTATTTAATGATCTTCTTCCCCGTCATCTTGAAATTATTTATGAGATTAATTGGAGATTTCTTCAACAATTAAGACTACGTTATCCAGGTGATGACAAAATTCTTCAAAAACTATCAATAATTGATGAAGAAGGATCTAAATCAGTTCGGATGGCTCATTTAGCTACCATTGGAGCACATCATATAAATGGTGTAGCAGCGCTTCACTCAGATTTAATAAAAAGACAACTTCTTCCTGAATTCGCAGCACTCTGGCCTGAAAAATTTACAAATGTAACTAATGGGGTTACCCCAAGAAGATGGGTTGCCCTATCTAATCCATCATTATCTAACCTTCTAGAAGAAGAAGTTGGTCCTAATTGGATAACAAATATGGAACTTCTTAAGAACTTAGAAGAGAAAAAAGATGACAACAATTTTTTACACAAATTTGAGGAAACTAAATTAAATGGCAAAAGAAAATTAGCTAGTTTCATCCATTCAAAAACTGGAATACTTGTAGATCCATCAAGTTTATTTGATGTACAAGTAAAAAGAATTCATCAATATAAAAGGCAACATTTAAACGCCCTACAAATTATTGCTCAATATCTAAGAATCAAAAATGGTACAAACAAGTATGAGGTCCCAAGAACAATAATATTTGGAGGTAAAGCTGCACCCGGCTACTTTATGGCTAAACTAATGATTCGATTCATTAATGGTATTGCTGATGTAGTTAATTCTGATCCAGATATGGATGGTTTATTAAGAGTTGTTTTTTTGCCAGACTATAACGTTAAACTTGGAGAAATAGTGTATCCCGCAACGGATCTTTCAGAACAAATTTCAACTGCTGGGAAAGAAGCATCTGGAACTGGAAATATGAAGTTTGCCATGAATGGAGCTTTAACAATTGGAACCTTAGATGGAGCTAATGTGGAATTAAGAGATCTCGTGAAAAAAGAAAATTTCTTTCTCTTTGGTAAAACTGAAAGCGAAATTATGGATTTAAAAAATAATAATTACACACCCAAAACTTTTATTAATCAATCTTCAGAACTTCAAGAGGTAATACGTCTAATCGAAATTGGACACTTTAGCAATGGGGATAAAGAATTATTCAAACCTTTATTAAATAGCTTGACTGGACATGATCCATTTTTTGTTATGGCTGACTTTGAAGACTACTTAAAGAAACAGGATATAGTTAGTGAATGCTGGAACAATAAAAATTCTTGGAATAAAATGGCATTATTAAATACTGCTAGATCAGGATATTTTTCTTCAGATAGATCTATTCGAGAGTACTGTAAATCAATTTGGAAAGTTTATCCAATGCCAGTAGAAATTACTTGCGATGTCGAAGAGTTAACTAATTAATATTTTTCTTATCTGGTGAATCTGGGGATTGATGAAATAATCTATTCAAAATTAATCGATCCATATTTAATGGATCTGGGGCTAATTCATTTGCAATTTCTTTAAATTTTAATTCAATATTATTTGAGATTTTTGTATCAAATATTTTTTCCATCAATGCTTCAATTGAATATAAATAGGCATTAACACTTTCAATTTCGTCTAAAGCTTCGGCAATTTCTGTAACAGAAATATGTTTTTTTTCTTGACCGGTATCTTTATTTAATTCTCTTTCAGATAATTCTCTCTGCAACTCATCAGTAACCTTTGTACAAAGAGTTCTGAAAGATTGAATAGATGCCCAATTCAATTCTTGTTGCTGCTTAAAAGTAGGAAATTGTCTTATGAGACGATCATGCTCTTTATAAAATCTCTGACAATCAGAGCATTGACATGGTTCTTCAGCCAAAAGAAAATAAAATTCTTTTTATATCATCTCACTATTTCGGCAAAATTGTAGGACCATCAAATAATTCGTCATTTTCATCAAGTGAATCTGGACTATCTGGCAAAGGTATCTCAATACTAGTAACCAAATTAATTACATCTCTTAGTCTCATAGAGTCAGCGAACCATCCCATTGCTTGTTCAGCATCTCCTCTTTTTTCAGCATCATTTGCTTGATCTTCATGAGCTTCCGCCAATAAAGCAAGCCAACACAGGCATCTTGCTTGAACTATTGAAAGATCTAAATCATTAGGTTGGGATTTAGAAATGCGTTCATGCTCTTGTTGAATTAAGAGCTTTAAACGCATATCATGCAACTTAGCCATAAAAGATTTATTACTAACTATACGCTAGCTAGAGAGTAGCAAGTTTGCACACATACTACATATAGTTTTTTATATTTACGGGACTGGCGGGAGTCGAACCCACGGCCTACGGTTTAGGAAACCGTTGCTCTATCCTGCTGAGCTACAGCCCCAATAGATGATTTTTGGAGTATTTAGCATTATGCTAAATGAAAGCAGGAGAGGCAGTCGCGAGAAAGTTTTATTTTGGAAACAAAATAAATCTTTCTTGAGGAAAGTCCGGGCTCCCACATGGTCAGGCTTGCTGGGTAATGCCCAGTGCGGGTAACCGTGAGGATAGTGCCACAGAAACATACCGCCTAATACTTTATGTATGGCAAGGGTGCAAGGGTGCGGTAAGAGCGCACCAGCAACATTGAGAAGTGTTGGCTAGGTAAACCCCGGCTGGGAGCAAGGCTTAGTAGATTTATGGCCATTACACAATCTACTTTTAAGCGCCGCTTGAGACTGTGAAGTAATTCCAGCCCTAGATAGATGATTGCCCATCTTAATCAAGATGAACAGAACCCGGCTTATGACCTGCTTTCTAATTATTGTGATTATTTAAATCAAACAAAAAATATAATGAACGCAAAAAGAATTAATCAAATAACTACCTTTTTAAAATCTTTAAATATTAAATCAAAAAGATTTTCTGAAATTATTAGCAAACCTAATATTTCAGTGATTCAAAATTTTAATCAAGCATTTATCCATTCCTCAGAGGATAAAATAATAAATTACGAAAAACTAGAATTCTTCGGAGATGCAGTACTCAGATTAGCTGCTTCTAATTTTATTGAAAAAAAATATCCTCAAATGAGTGTAGGAGAAAGATCAGATCTAAGAGCACAAATTGTAAGTGATGAATGGTTAATTAAATTAGGGAAAAAAATTGATATAGAGGAATTAATAATCAAAGGACCTAAAGCTCTTGGTGATGAAAATTCAAAAAATACTATTATTGGTGAGGCTACAGAAGCTTTAATCGGTGCTCTTTACAAGTGCTTTAATTCAATTCAGGAAGTAAATTTTTGGTTAGATGGTATTTGGGAGGAAGATTCAGAAAAATTTTTAAAAGCTCCATATAAATTCAAATCTAAGACCGTATTGCAAGAGTGGTGTCAAAGTAAAGGTTTTGATTTGCCAGTCTATAAAATAATTGAAGTCTCAAAGAAAAATGGGGACCCTAAAAGATTTTCTTGCGATATATTTATCAAAGGATTAAAAGAATCAACTGCATTCGGCAAATCCCATAAACAAGCGGAAACAAATGCAGCTAAGGTTTTGATAGAAAAGTTTATGACTATAGGTAAAATCTAATTTTTATACAATTTCTAAATTCTCTAGCTGAAATGTTATGAGTTTATCCCAATTACCACCTTCAAACAGAACAGCTGCTCTTTTTTTTGTAACTCTCTGTACAAAGCCTTTATATCCTCTGTATATAGAGTTAGTGTCTTTTACAACAACAAAAGAACCAGGGAGTATGGGTTTAGTAGATAATTCCATAAAACACTCTTTCTAATACAATATATGATAAATAAAAATGAATGGTTGACTGTTGGCTTGATAACATCATGTCATGGAATTAATGGACAGGTAAAGGTTAAATCTTTAAGTGATTTTGAAGAAAGATTTTTAAAGCCAGGAATGAGATGGTTGCAAAAAGAAAATGAACCTCCTTCAAAAATAGAACTTACATCTGGTTTCAAACAGCCTGGTAAGGAAACGTACATAATTAAGTTTCAAAGAATAAATACAAGAAATCAGGCAGAGCAACTTAAAAAATTTAAAATTCTTGTAAAAACAGAAACACTACCCAAATTAAAAGAGGAAGAATTCCACTTGTTAGAACTTTTAAATCTCGAGGTCAAGACTTTAAAAAATGATGAATTAACAACAATTGGAAAAGTTATCAATTTAGAAAATGAGAAAAATAATTTACTTGTTATTGAACTATTTAAAAATCAAAAAAAAGTTCTTATACCATTTGTTAAAGAAATAGTTCCACTAGTAAATATAAAAGATAATTTTCTAATCATCAATCCTCCAAATGGACTTTTAGAGCTATAAATTTAAAAAAATAAAAATTTGCAAAAAGCTCATCATTCCACAGTTACACTTTTAGCTAGATTTCTTGGTTGATCCACATCAAGTCCCCTATGAGCTGCTATGTGGTAACTCAACAATTGCAAAGGCAATATGTTAACTAGAGGTGAAATCCATTCATTAGAAGAAGGAACTTTCATTAAATAATCAAAGATTTCAGTTCCATTACATTCAGGAGCAATCCCAATCAAATATGAATCTCTAGCTTTTGCTTCTTGAGCATTACTAATAACTTTATCAAAAACGTCGCCGGGAGAGGCAATTGAAATTACAGGTACTTTTTTATCTAATAAAGCTATTGGACCATGTTTCATTTCACCAGCAGGATATCCAGCTGCATGGATATAACTAATTTCTTTAAGTTTTAACGCGCCTTCAAGAGCAATTGGATAATTTATTCCTCTTCCTAAAAAAATAACATCCTTAATATTAAAAAAGTCATGTGCTAGCTTTTCTGAAGATTTATTATGTTTCTCTAAGAGATCTTCCAGTAATGGCGGAAGTTTTATGAGTTCGTTGATTAATTTAGCTATTTCATGAGGACTTTGATTGCCTTTAATTTGAGCAAATTTTATAGCTAATCCATAGAAAGAAAGTAATTGAGCAAAAAAAGTTTTTGTTGCTGCAACTCCAACTTCTATTCCTGCACAGATATCAATTATATTTGAGACCTGCCTTCCTATGGAACTCTCTTTTCTATTTGTTATTGCAATAAGATTGGGATGAAATTTTTTATCTTCAATTGAAGAACGTCTTTTAATTTCCATATCTATAGCCGCAATTGTATCAGCAGTTTCTCCAGATTGAGTGACCCCAATAGTTAATGTATTTGGCAATAGTGGTGGTGGTGAATATCGAAATTCGCTTGCATAAAATACATTTGTAGGGATACCTGAAAATTGTTCTAGTAAAAAGCTGCCCACCATTGCAGCATGTTTACTTGTACCACAAGCAATAATTTCAATTCTTTCTATTGATTCAAAAAAATCTGTCTCAAATGGATAGTTGATTTGATATTGACCATTATCTAAATTCTTAATTAAATAATTTTCCAACCAGTTTTTTGCAGTCTGTGGCTGATCATATATCTCTTTTAACATGTAGTGTTTGAAATTCATCTTATCCATTATTTGCTCTGAAACTTTTAAAGAGACTGGATTACGATATTGTCTCTCATTGTTTGAGTCATATATTTCAATTCCAAGTGGAGTCAACAAAGCTATTTCTTCATCCTCCATAGGCAAAATAATATTCGTGAAGTTTACAATGGCTGGCGTATCACTAGCACAAATAAATTCTCCTTCACCCAAACCAATAATCAAGGGCGCTTGTCTTCTTGCAACTACCAAAGAGGTGGGAGCACCAGACCATAAAACTGCTAGAGCATAAGATCCTTCTAAATCAGATATTACATTTCTGACAGCTACTAATAATGTTGAACCATTATTTTCAAGATTAAGTTTACTTAATGTATTTAACTCTCTTTGTATTAGATGGGGAATTACCTCGGTATCTGTATCAGAATTAAAAATAATGCCTTCTTCCTCTAATTTATTTTTTAAATCTTGGAAATTTTCAATAATGCCATTTTGAACAACTGCAATGTTTCCTAAACTATCGGTATGAGGATGTGCATTTTTAACTTCAGGCTTTCCATGAGTTGCCCATCGAGTGTGACCTATTCCTACAGTTCCAGGAATATTTTGATCATTAAGATTACTTATTAAATTCTTGAGTTTTCCTTCTGCTTTATGACAAGAAATACCATTTGTTTCGGAATTTATTATTGCAATACCTGCAGAATCATAACCTCTGTATTCAAGTTTTTCTAAGCCATTAATTAATAATGGTAAAGCTTTTTTATATCCAGTTACAGCAACTATTCCACACATACGAATTTTTTTTTCAATTATATTGAAATAAAATGCGTATTTACAAAAAAATGGACTGTCTTATAACTGCACTATAAAGATTAATATGCTAGACCCATACTCCTAGAAGTCTCATCTCCTAAATAAACACGAATACTTAAGAAATCTGTTGGACATGCCGTTTCACATCTTTTGCAACCTACACAATCTTCTGTTCTAGGAGATGAAGCAATTTGGCCAGCTTTACAGCCGTCCCAAGGAACCATTTCTAAAACATCAAGTGGGCAAGCCCTGACACATTGGGTACAACCAATGCAAGTGTCGTAAATTTTAACTGCGTGTGACATGTAAAAATTGTCTTTTGAACCTCGTTTTATAATACTATTGTCTTACAAAGAAATTAAAAAAATTAAGATATGCTTCACTCTTGTTAACTCTAGGGCATAAAATCATATAGATAATTAGTAATTTCCATAAACTATGTCACAAGAAATCCTCGAAAAAGTCTGTTCTATTGTTGCAGAACAATTAAGCGTTGAAACAGGAGAAGTAAAATCAGATTCAAATTTCCAAAATGATTTAGGTGCAGATTCCCTCGATACTGTTGAACTCGTTATGGCTTTAGAGGAAGCATTTGATATTGAAATTCCTGATGAAGCAGCTGAAGGAATCGCAACTGTTGGCGATGCAGTAAAATTCATCGAAGAGAAAAAAGGTTAATTAAAGAATGCCAAATTTCCATCGAGTAGTTATTACTGGTATCGGAGCAGTAACTCCAATTGGTAATAACATTGATGAATATTTAGTCGGTCTTCAATCAGGAACTAATGGGGTCTCAGATATTACTCTCTTTGATTCTGAACAACATCCCTGCAAATTTGCTGCAGAAGTAAAAAATCTTCAATCTGAAAATTTTATTGAAGCTAAAGAATCCAAAAGATGGGATCGTTTTTCCAAGTTTGGAATTATTGCTGCAAAGCAAGCCTTCAATGATTCTGGACTTGAAATTACTGAAGCTAATGCATCAAGAATTGGAGTGATTATTGGTTCTGGTGTTGGAGGCTTACTAACTATGGAAAGTCAAGCTCAAATATTGAGTCATAAAGGGCCTAAAAGAGTAAGTCCATTTACAGTCCCAATGATGATTCCAAACATGGCCACTGGATTAGCTGCCATCGCTTTGGGTGCAAAAGGACCAAGTTCCTCTGTTTCCACGGCTTGCGCTGCCGGTTCAAATGCAATTGGAGATTCTTTTAGATTACTCCAACTTGGAAAAGCAGATGCGATGATCTGTGGGGGAGCAGAAGCAAGTATTACGCCTCTAGGAGTAGCTGGTTTTGCCAGTGCCAAAGCTCTTTCTTCCAGAAATGAAAGCCCTCAAACTGCTAGCAGACCTTTTGATGCAGAAAGAGATGGATTTGTTATTGGAGAAGGATCTGGGATTCTTGTTTTAGAAACTTTAGAAAATGCACAAAAAAGGGACGCTAGAATTTATGCAGAAATAGTTGGCTATGGTACAACATGTGATGCTCATCATATTACTGCTCCATCTCCAGGTGGGGTTGGAGGAGCCCAAGCTATCAAATTAGCAATTGAAGACGCTTGTTTAAGCCTCGAAAAAATTGATTATATCAATGCTCATGGAACAAGCACATCAGCTAATGATAAAAATGAAACTTCTGCAATTAAATCTATTTTTAGAGACAGATCTTACCTCATTCCTGTAAGCTCTACTAAGTCGATGACTGGTCATCTCCTAGGAGGCTCAGGAGGTATTGAAGCTGTTGCTTGTATACTTTCTTTGACACATAATTTTATCCCTCCTACAATTAACTACGTCAATCCTGATCCTGAATGTGATCTTGATTATGTACCAAATAATGCAAGAGAAGCTCAAATAGGAGTTTCTCTTTCTAATTCTTTCGGCTTTGGTGGTCACAATGTTTGCCTTGCTTTCAGCAAAATGAATTGAAGACAACCAATTCTTTATTTCCAACTTAACTTATTTTAAAACAATGGTCGCTGCATCTGTTTCATTAGAATCACTTTGTGTAAATAGTATAAGAATGCTTGCTGTAGATGCAGTAAATAAATCTAATAGTGGACATCCTGGATTGCCAATGGGATGTGCTCCTATGGGTTATGCATTATGGCAAAACATACTTAATCACAACCCTAATAACCCAAAATGGTTCAATAGAGATCGTTTTGTATTATCAGCTGGTCATGGTTGTATGCTGTTATATTCCTTGCTTCATTTGACAGGATATAAATCAGTTTCTATAGAAGATATTAAAGAATTTAGGCAATGGGGATCAAAAACTCCTGGACATCCAGAAACATTCGAAACTGAAGGTGTTGAAGTTACAGCTGGGCCTCTTGGAGCTGGAATTTCAAATGCAGTTGGTTTAGCAATAGCTGAAACACACTTAGCAGCTAAATTTAATAAGCCTGATTGCAATATCGTTGATCACTATACTTACGTAATAATGGGTGATGGGTGTAATCAAGAAGGTATTGCATCAGAGGCCTGCTCATTAGCTGGTCATCTTAAGCTTGGAAAATTAATTGCACTCTATGACGATAATCAAATTACAATTGATGGGAGAACCGACGTTTCTTTTACCGAAGATGTCTTAAAAAGATACGAAGCTTATGGATGGCATGTACAACATGTTGAAGATGGGAATCATGATGTTAAAGGAATCACTGAAGCTATCGAAAAAGCAAAATTAATTACAGACAAGCCTTCAATTATAAAAATATCTACAACCATAGGTTATGGTTCTCCCAATAAATCAGATACTGCTGGAATTCATGGAGCAGCTGTTGGAGAAGAAGAAGCTGCATTAACTAGAGAGTTTCTAAATTGGGAATATCCTCCATTTGAAATCCCCGATGAAGTATATGCGCATTTTAGAAATTCAATAAACAAAGGTGAAAATTTAGAAAAAGAATGGGATACTAAATTTGAAGAATATCAAAAAAAATATCCCTCTGAAGGAGCCGAGTTAAAAAGAATGTTAGAGGGTCAATTACCTGAGAATTGGGACTCAGATCTTCCCTCTTATTCACCTGATGATAAAGGGTTAGCCACCAGAAAGCATTCACAAATATGTTTGGGTGCTCTAGGTCCTAACCTCCCTGAATTAATAGGCGGATCTGCAGATTTAACTCACTCTAATTACACAGATATAAAAGGAGAAACTGGATCATTCCAGCCACATAGCCCTGAAAAAAGATATTTACATTTTGGTGTACGAGAGCATGCAATGGCAGCAGTTCTTAATGGCATTGCCTATCACAATAGTGGTCTTATCCCTTATGGTGGAACCTTCCTTGTTTTCGCCGATTACATGAGGGGCTCAATGAGGCTTTCAGCACTTAGCGAATTAGGAGTGATCTATGTCTTAACTCACGATTCAATTGGTGTAGGAGAAGATGGCCCAACACATCAACCTATTGAAACTATCCCTTCTCTTCGCGCCATGCCTAACATGCTAGTTTTCAGGCCTGGAGATGGCAATGAGACGAGTGGAGCTTATAAGCTTGCTATTCAAAATCGAAAAAGACCTTCTGCCCTTTGTTTAAGTAGACAAGGTATGCCAAATCAAGAAAATACTTCGATCGACAAAGTTGCTCTTGGAGGATATGTAGTTTCTGATTGTGAAGGAACACCAGACTTAATATTTATTGGTACTGGAAGCGAACTGAACCTTTGCATTGAAGCAGGTAAAGAAATTTCGAGCTTAGGTAAAAAAATTAGAGTTGTTTCTATGCCTTGTGTAGAACTTTTTGAAGAACAAGAAGAATCTTATAAAGAAACTGTTTTACCTAGTAGTGTGAAAAAGAGAGTTGTAGTAGAAGCTGCCCATTCATTTGGTTGGCATAAATATACAGGTTTTGATGGGATTTGTATTACTATGGATAGATTTGGTGCATCAGCACCAGGTGGAGAATGTATGAAAAATTTTGGATTTACGGTCGAAAACGTAGTTAATAAGACGAAGGAAATTCTTTAACTACTAATTGATAACTATACCGAAGTATTGCATTCTTCAAGCTTATCTTTTAACTGATCAAGAGATTCATCAGAAATCTTTGAATTCATTGGGCAATGTTTAGGGCCACACATTGAACAAAACTCTGCCTTTTTAAAGATTTCTTCAGGCAGTGTTTCATCATGGTATTGCTTTGCCCTTTCAGGATCTAATGAAAGTTCGAATTGTTTATTCCAATCAAAGTTATATCTTGCATGACTAAGTTCATCATCTCGGTCACGAGCTCCAGCTCTATGCCTTGCTATATCAGCAGCGTGAGCAGCTATTTTATAAGCAATTAAGCCTTCTCTTACATCTTCTGCATTTGGTAGACCTAGATGTTCTTTTGGAGTCACATAACATAACATAGAAGTTCCATACCACCCTGCCATGGCCGCTCCAATAGCACTTGATATGTGGTCATAACCAGGTGATATATCTGTCACTAATGGACCAAGCACATAAAATGGAGCTTCTGAACATTCTTCCATTTGCTTTCTCACATTAAACTCAATTTGGTCCATAGGTACATGACCGGGGCCCTCAACCATTACTTGAACATTATGTTCCCATGCTCTTCGAGTAAGCTCTCCTAAGGTCTTCAATTCAGCTAACTGGGCATCATCAGAAGCATCATGCAAACATCCAGGCCTTAATGAGTCTCCTAGAGAAAAAGTACAATCATATTTCTTAAAAATCTCACAAATATCATCAAACCTTGTATAGAGAGGGTTTTGTTTAAAATGATGTAACATCCATTGGGCTAAAATACCTCCCCCCCTACTAACAATTCCAGTAATTCTTCCTTTGACTTTCGGCAAATGCTCTATTAATAGCCCAGCATGTATAGTTTGATAATCTACGCCCTGCTGACAATGTTTTTCAATAATATGAAGAAAATCGTCTTCAGTTAATCTATCTATTGAACCATGGACACTCTCTAATGCTTGATAAACAGGAACTGTTCCAATGGGAACAGGTGATTCATGAATTATTGCTTTCCGAACTTCATCTAAATTTACTCCTCCTGTAGAGAGATCCATAACCGTATCAGCCCCATATTTAACTGCCAGTTTTAGCTTCTCTACTTCTTCATTGATATCACTTGCATTAGGGGAAGCACCAATATTGGCATTAACTTTGCATCTTGAAGCAATACCTATAGACATTGGCTCAAGATTCAAATGATTAATATTAGCTGGAATAATTAATCTTCCTCTTGCCACTTCTTCCATGATTAAAGAAGAGGGAAGATTCTCTTTTTTAGCAACAAAATTCATTTCTTCAGTGATATATCCGTTCCTCGCAAAATTCATTTGAGTTACATTGTCTTTACCAAGGCGAGGCTTAATCCACGAACTTCTCATAATTTACAAATTTTTTAAAAGTGTTATTACTAAAGTTTGATCAAATCTTCACTTCCCTGCATCAAGGTTAATGATTCAGGTTCAAAGGGTATGATCTCAGCTAAGTTAAAATTCTTAGCACCCCTAGTCTTTATATTATTAATAGCTCTTTTCTAAAAAATAGTCATCTCATGTTGAGTAAAGCTAAATAAAATGATTTTATTTAGCTTTTTTATAAGACTTTATCTTTTTTAGAATATTTTTCCTATCCAATTGTCTGGTGATAGTCCTCTCCACAATAATTACAAACCCCATTACGCCAATAGGTAAATAAAAAATTTTCCTAGAATTGCCCCTAAATATCAATCCGACAGCAGATATTAGGATCATGAACGGAGCCACAAAAGATAAAATAAATCTTTTATTAATATTCATTTACCAATTGTATTAATTTCTTCATTGTTTAATTTTACTATGGATTCTGTGATCACTTTAATTCCAACAGCAATAGCTCTTTCATCTGGATCAAATTTAGAACTATGAAGCGGAGCACATCCATTTGAACTCGAAACGCCAAGCCTAAACATAGCTCCTGGAATATCTTTTAAAAATTCAGCGAAATCCTCAGCTCCTAATGATGGTTTTTGTAATTCGATAACATTTTCTTGACCCAAAACCTTAATTCCCGAATCTCTAAGAACTCTATTTATTTCAGAATTATTATTAACTGCCGGAGTGATTTCTCTAAATATTACTTTTGCTTCAGCTCCGCAACTATTAGCTAATGAAGTGATATTTTCATTGAGCCAATTACCAATATTTTTAAATAGTTTACGATTAGTGCATCTAACCGTACCAATTAAATTAACCTTTTCTGCAAGTATATTGAATGCATTGCCACCATTTATTTTCCCAAAAGTTATTACTACAGGATCTAGAGGATCTAACTTCCGTGTTATTGATTCTTGAATTCCCGATATCACTTTAGAGGCCGCCCAAATAGCATCAATCCCTTCATAAGGTCGAGCACCATGCCCTGATTTTCCTTTAATCTCTACCTTAAGTTCTCCCGCAGCTGCAGTTAAACTCCCTTCTTTAATGCCAATAGTCCCTACTGATAAATCTGGGTAGACATGGACTCCCAAAATATGGGTCATACCATTCATTACACCATCCTTAATCATCCATCTAGCTCCGCTCGCAATTTCTTCAGCGGGCTGAAAAATTATCCGAGTCCCAAAATTTAGTTTTAAATCCTTAATAATTTTTGCCACCCCCAATCCAATCGATATATGCAAATCGTGACCACAGGCATGCATAACACCATCTACTTTTGAAGAAAAACTTAATTTAGTTTCCTCAAATATTGGCAAAGCATCCATATCTACTCTTAAACCTATAATGCCCTTATCTAAGGGGCCAAAATCAGCTACAACTCCTGTCCTGCCAATGGATTCTCTAACATTCCAACCAATATTTTTTAAAAAACCACTTATCAAAATCGCCGTTTGATTTTCAAGTCCGCTTAATTCCGGATGTGCATGGATATGTCGTCTTAAGTTAATTAATTCATCATTAAACGAATCAATTTTTTTAAATAACTGATCTCTATTCATCACTTATTTTAAATCGATAAAGTTCATTAAATTTCTAATTGGTTGTGGAGGCCATCTTCTTATTTTTTCCAACCATTCTTCATCACTATATCTAGGATCTAATTCCGTTACCGCTATCCAATTACTCTCTGCTTTCCCAGATTCGCCCTTGGACCAATTCAAAGCTGTTAAAGCTGCCCTAGCATCAGCAAAAGTTGGATAACGTCTAATCAATTTTTTTAATTCTTTTTCAGATTCATCAATGTTCCCCAACTGAAAATCTGCTAACGCCATACTCGATCTAGCCATTGCAAATCCTGGATTATATAAAGCAGCTTTTGAAAATAAATCTCTAGCTTTTTCCCAATGTGATGTAGATCCTTCTACATTAGCCAAATTATATAATGCAGAGAAATTTTCACTATCTTGCGAAATAACGAACATATAATCTTTTTTCGCTTGCGACCATAGACCCAATGCTTCCTCTGCTATCCCCCTATTAATGTAGGGATCTATTTCATTAGGATTAAGACTTATTGCCTTATTTTGGTCATCTATTGATCCCTTTAGATCTCCTATAACAAGTCTTACATTTCCTCTATTGCTTAAACCCGCAGCATCATCGGGATAAGAATCGAGATATTGATTCCATTCTTGTAAAGCGAGATTAAATTTTCCGCTTGAACTTAAATCTAATGCATTTTTAAACAAATCCTCCCTCAAAGATAATGAATAGCATGGTGCAATATAAAAAATATTCAAACAAACAAAAATTATTAAAAAACAAACCTTAACTTTTTTAAAAGTTATCATTTTTTGATTCAATGTACTTTTTTCCCCTAGCAGTGAGCAATCTTCCTCGAGGAGTTCTTGTGAGGAAACCAATTTTGATTAAATATGGCTCAACTACAAATTCTAACATTGAAGAATCATCACCTAATCCAGCTGCAATTGAATCAAGGCCAGTTGGAATATTATTGTTTTGGTTAAGAAAAGATAAATAGTGTCTATCTAAAGAATCCAATCCTTTTTCGTCTATTTGATAAGAACTTAAAGCTTTTTTTATTAAATTCACTGAGATCGTATTAGTTTTATTAACAACCTGAGCATAATCTCTAACTCGTCTTAATAATCTTAAAGCAATTCTTGGAGTCCCTCGAGATATCTTTGCTAAATCATAAGATGCTTCATCATCTAAATTGAGATTTATTAATCGGGAGAAATTAACAATTATTTTTTTTAATTCATCATATGTGTAAAATTCAATTTTCTGAGATATACCGAATCTATCTCTTAGAGGTGCACTTATTGAAGCTAATTTAGTTGTCGCGCCAATAAGAGTAAACCTAGGAAGATTAATTGTTCTGCAACGGGCTCCTCTATTGGCGCCCATAGTTAAGTCGAGTCTAAAATCTTCCATTGTAGAATATAACAACTCTTCAGTTAACCTATTTAAGCGATGTATCTCATCGATAAATAAAACTTCACCATCTTTTAATCCAAGAAGTAAACCTACGATATCTCGAGGTCTTTCAATTGCTGGAGCAGTCGCTATCCTACATTTTGTATTCAATTCATTGGCTATCAAAAAGGCAAGAGTAGTCTTACCTAAACCAGGCTGTCCATATAAAAGAGTATGCTCCATCGGTTCTTTTCTAAAAATTGAAGCATCTATAGCTATTCTTAAAGAAGACTTAAGTTGTTCTTGCCCAATAAATTCGTTTAAAGTAAGAGGCCTCGATAAGTTCAGATTTTGATTTCTCTTTTCTTCTGGAATTATTTTTGAATCAACTAGCCTAAGCTCTTTTTTACGAAGAGAAAAGTCATTATCGCCTATATTGGAAGAAATTATTGCCATAATGAAAGGTTAATTGCAATTGTTCTGAGTAGAAAGATTTTTTATAACTAAAATGGCAAAAAATTCAAATAAAATTAAAAAGAATACTAATAAAGAAAATAATTTTAAACTTTTAGCTGAGAATAGATATGCAAAATTTCAATATGCAATATCTGAAACAATCGAAGCTGGAATTGAGCTTTTAGGGACTGAAGTAAAGTCCATTAGAAATGGAAAAGCAAATTTAAGAGATGGGTACTGTTCATTTAGAGATGGCGAGATCTTATTATTAAATGTTCACATTTCACCACATAAAAATGTAGGGTCTTTCTTTAACCATGATCCATTAAGAAATAGAAAGTTGCTTCTACATAAAAAAGAAATAATCAAAATGAAATTCAATACTGAAAAAAAAGGAATGACTATTGTTCCATTATCTCTTTATTTAAAAGGCTCATGGATAAAACTAACTATTGGAGTCGGCAAAGGGAAAAAATTACATGACAAACGCCAAGATGAAAAACAAAAAACTATAAAAAAAGAAATCAACTCTGCGCTAAAAAGGTAAAATTATTATCCAGAATAATTGCGACTATGAATCTAAACTTACTGAACTTGGAGGTGGGGAAGGATCTGGATCTGCAATTAACATATGCTGTAAGACTGTTTCAGGCCTCTCACTATCTCTCCAGCGAATTTTATATGCAGGCATTTTTGTACCTCTACTTGTAGTTTGCTCTACTGGTTCTATTACCCATCCTCTTCTTGATCGGCCTTGAGGATTTCTTTTTACTACTGCATCCGCATGTTTGAAACGGAAACCAACACGTTCACCACTCATTTAAAAAATTTCGTATTGGATTAATTTATTTATTTTACTTCATTCAAGGGTAATTTTTCATTTTTATTTGAAGTTTTTTCTGGTTTTAACAATGGGAAAGGGATTACATCTCTAATTGATGCGCTATTAGTAATTAACATAATCAGCCTATCAATGCCTATGCCTAATCCTCCAGTAGGCGGCATCCCAATCTCTAAAGCATTCAAGAAATCTTCATCTATACAGTGAGCCTCAAGATCTCCTTCATCTCTGAGAGATTGCTGTAATTGCATTCTCTCTCTTTGATCTACTGGATCTATCAACTCACTAAAGGCATTTGCTAGCTCTCGACCAACAATAAATAATTCAAATCTCTGAACCATTTCTCTATTATCAAGATGAGGCCTAGCTAAAGGAGAAATTTCAACAGGATAATCTATAACAAAAGTTGGTTCTATAAGTTTTGATTCTACTTTTTGCTCGAAGACCTCGTTTAAAAGTCTACCCATAGTATTGACTTTATTAGAGAAATCAACATTTATTCTTTCAGCGGCTTGTTTTGCTGCTTGAAAGTCTCCATTGAAAGAATCAAAATCAATCCCCGTATATTTTTTGACAATATCTTTCATAGATATTCTTGACCAAGGTTTAGTAAAGTCAATTTCTCTATTTTGATAATTTATAATCAAAGAACCACATACATCAGCTAGGATATCTTTAATTAATTCTTCTGTTAAGTTCATCATATCGACATAATCAGAAAAAGCTTGATAAATTTCAACTGAGGTGAATTCTGGATTATGCCTTGTACTTATCCCCTCATTACGGAAGATTCTTCCCAATTCATATACTTTCTCAAATCCTCCAACAACCATTCTTTTTAAATGCAATTCTGTAGCTATTCTTAAGTAAAGCGGAATATCTAACGTATTGTGATGAGTTATAAATGGTCTTGCTTCAGCACCACCAGCTTCAGATTGCAGGATTGGAGTCTCTATCTCTAAAAAATTTCTATTATCTAGCCATTTTCTTATAAAACTTATACATTTTGCTCTTATTTTAAATACATTTTTAGAGTGAGGATTAACTATTAAATCTAAATATCGTTGCCTATATCTTTTTTCAATATCTGTTAATCCATGCCATTTATCTGGTAAAGGTTGTAATGCTTTGGATAACATTTCCCATTTTTCTACTTTAATTGAAAGCTCACCTTTATTAGTTTTTTTAATAGTTCCGTAGACTCCTATCCAATCACCAATATCTACTATTTCCTTGATATCTTCAAAAGAAAGTAATTTTTGTTTTTTTAAATTTAAATTAATAATCCCTTTATCTAAATAAAGCTGTATTTTACCTTCTTGATCACTTATTGTGAAAAAGGCAATTTTACCCATTACCCTTTTTGCCATCACTCTTCCAGCAAGAGAAACACTGAAGTCTTCCTCTTGACCATTTTCTAAATAATCAAATTTTTGAATAAGAAATTTGGTACTATGTGAAACCCGAAAACTACCTGCGTAAGAAGCAAATCCTTTACTAACGAGTAAATTAGCTTTTTGTAAACGTGCTTCTTTTATTTCAGACAAAATTTATTTTAATATATTTGTTTTATTTAATAAAATTATCAGACTATTGCTCAACTTGCCAAAGATGTTGCTGTTTCGCCAACTCTTTGTGAAGCATAACCAATTCCTCTAACAGTTAATATTAATTCTGGATTTCTTGGATCTGGTTCCAATTTACCTCTTAATCTAGCTACATATACATCTACAACTCTTAAATCTGCAGCTCTACGAGGAGGATAACCCCATAGCTGCTCTAAAATTTCTGCTCGCGGGACAACCTTACCAGGTTCATCAAACAATAATTCTAGAAGGCTAAATTCAGTATAAGTTAAGCTAATTCTATCTCCTGCTCTAGAAACTTGCCTGCGATTAGTATCAACAACTAAACTTCCAAATTTCATAACTCCTTTTCCGGAGGGAACTTCTTTAGTTTCAGTAACCGATACAGTTGGTCCCATTCTTCTTAAAATAGTAGCTATCCTAGCCTCTAACTCTTTTGGGCTAAATGGTTTAGATAAGTAATCATCAGCCCCTAAATCCAAGCCTGCGACTCTTTCTGAAATAGCCTCTAGAGCTGTTAAGAATATTATTGGTACTACTGATTCAGCTCTAATTCTTCTACAAACAGCGAATCCATCCATTTTTGGAAGCATAACATCAAGTACTATCAAGTCTGGAGAATCCCTGTGAAAAGACGCGAGAGCTTCTTCTCCGTTAGTGGCTGAATAAACTTGATATCCAGCTAGTTGAAGCCTTGTAACTAATACCTTCAAAACTGCTGGTTCATCGTCAACAACTAAAATTCTTGCTTTTGACATAGTTAAAAAAGATTTCTCGATATTTCAAAGCAAAGAACTATTGCATTGAACGTTTATTCTAACAATTAAAAATATAACATTACGAACCCTCAAAGAGATATTCCATAGGTTTACAAAATTTTTAATTAATTTGAAGATATAAGTTTTTTTGCACACTTTTTACTTCTTAGCGAAATTTATTACTGCAATTTTCTTCTTGAAAATTTAAACATTCTTAAAAGTTGGGAGCAAATAAAGGGAGCAAATAAACCTGTCAAAAAAACTTCAGCTAAGATATTTTTAACACTTGCCATCAACATTAAAGAATTACTATTTGAAAAATTTCTCAACAAAATTTGTAAAAAATACAGAGTCCCACATAAAAGACTTCCAAAAGAACAAATTAAACCATACCTAAAATGTCCCACCAAATTGTCACTATATAATTTAATTCTCCCAAACAAAAACCCACAAAAAATTAAGCCTGGTATTTGAGTCAAACTATCATCTAACGTTAGAGAATCTAAAATTAGACCTAAAAACAAACCAAATATTAATCCATTAATTGATCCATTAATCATTGACCATGGCAATAACCAGAATAAAGGCCAATATGGCTGAACACCTAAAAATCCAAGCCAATTGGGGTGCCACAAAAAAATAATTGGGATAAGAATAAAGCTTATTATGGATATTTTTTTTGAAAAAAATTTATTCATTAAATATTTACTTTCAAAATTTGCACCCAATCAATTACATGAGGTTTTGCCAAAAGTGAAATTTTTGCCGTTTTTTTTGATTTCAATGTCTCATCTATAGATTGGACAATACCAATAGGGATATTTGGAGGTAATAACGTACTAGCAGGCGATGATGATACAAAATCTCCGACTTTAATATCAGCATCCTTTGAATAAAGTATTAAGCTAGGATAATCATCTCCTAAACCGACCAGTAATCCATTAATTTGAATTCTATCCACCCAAACGCCTAACTTACTCTCTGGAGAAGTTATTAAAGTTACTGACGAAGTAAATAAAGAAGTATCCTTTACTCTTCCTAATAATCCACCCGGACCAGTAACAATATTACCAATTTCTACTCCATCTTTTGAACCTTTATTTAAAATTATTTGTCTCCACCAACTGCCTGTTTTTCTCGAAATAACTGCAGCTGAAATCTTTTCGTTATTAGATGATTCTTGAAGAGATAAGATTCGCCTCAATCTTAGATTATCTTTTCTAAGGAGATTTAACTTTATTAAATATTCTTGGTCTATACTCTCAAGAACAATTTCTTTTTGAAATTGACCTGGCCAAAAAGGCTTTGAAATAAAATAATAAATATCCTTATAAAAAGATCCTTTTGATAGCCTTACAAAAACTAAAAATAAAAAAATCGCAAAGAATAGCCAATTTTTCTTTTTATGCCACCAACGAGTAGTAGATATTCGTCGAATACCTAGCATAATATTAATCTCTTATGGCATTTCTTATATATTCTGGAGTGTCAACAACTCTTTTCAGTTTTTTAAAATCATCCAAAACCTCTCCACAACCATTAACTACGCAAAGCAGTGGATTTTCTGCTATGTGAGTAAAAATTCCTGTTTCATCGCTTAATAAATCATTAATACCTCTCACTAAAGCTCCACCTCCTGCAAGCATAATCCCCCTATCAACAATGTCTGCAGCAAGTTCAGGGGGGGTTCGCTCTAAAGTTCTTTTTACAGCTTCCACTATTTTGCTAAGTGTTTCAGCCATAGCTTCCCTGATTTCTCCTGATGTCAAAGTGACTGACCTAGGTAAACCAGATAAAAGATGTAAACCTCTAACCTCTAAAGTAGTTTTATCAAAATCATCATCTGGAAATGCAGATCCAATTTTAATTTTGATATCTTCTGCAGTTCTCTCTCCAACAACTAAATTGTGAACTTTTTTAAGATATAGCGCAATTGACTCATTTATTTCATCGCCAGCTATTCGAACAGATTCACTCAATACAGTTCCACCTAAACTTAATACTGCAACTTCAGTAGTACCTCCACCAATATCTACAATCATAGTTCCAATTGGCTCAGTTACTGGTAATGATGCGCCTATTGCTGCTGCAACTGGTTCATCAATTAAGTGAACTTCTCTTGCTCCGGCCAATCCAGCTTCTCTGACTGCTCTTCGCTCAACACTAGTAACTCCACTTGGGATTCCAATTACTATTCTTGGCGCTACTATCCCCTTGCCTTCGTTACATTTTTGAATAAATGTTTTTATCATTTGTTCTGCGGCATCAAAATCTGCGATAACCCCATCTCTAAGTGGTCTTACGGCTCTAATATTTCCAGGGGTCCTTCCAAGCATTAACTTTGCTTCTTTACCAACAGCTAATGGAATGCCTTCTTCTAAGTCCATAGCTACCACAGAAGGCTCTTGTAAAACAACGCCCTTTCCTGATACGTGTATAAGAGTATTGGCTGTTCCCAAATCTATGCCAATATCTCTAGAAAATTTAAATCTGTTAAAAATCATATTAAGAATACTTTTTATAAATAATATATCTATTTTTTAGGAAGCTCTCAGAATTCTTTCGTTTAGTTATGAATAGCACGCAAAACTTTGAGCAGAAACTGAAAATATGAGTAGTATTAAAAAAAAAAAAATTATGGAAATTAACACTATTAACCTAGTTGGCAGAGCAGGAAGAGAACCAGATGTCAGATATTTTGAATCTGGCAGTATCGTAGCAAATTTCACAATTGCAGTTAACAGAAGAAGCAGAGATGAAGAACCCGACTGGTTTAATTTAGAGATATGGGGCAAGCAAGCACAAATAGCTGCAGATTACGTTAAAAAAGGATCTTTAATTGGAATTACAGGAAGCTTTAAAATTGATAGTTGGAAAGATAAAAATACTGGGGAAGATAGATATAAACCAGTTGTTAGGGTCGATAGATTAAACTTACTAGGCTCTCGAAAAGAGTCTGATAATACCCAATATTCTAATAGTAGTAACTCTAGTGAAATCCCTTTTTAATGTCTATTTTTTTTTAAAAATCTAATAATAATTCTCATAAAAAAATATAAAAGAATTAAAATTAAAATTGGCTTTACAACATATTTGATTTGATCTAAGTATGTTTCAATGATTGGATAATTTTCACCAAATAAATAACCTGCGTAAGTAAGAAGTGCTACCCATATCAAGCTACCAAATGTAGTCCAAATCAAAAATTTTCTTAATGGCATAAGCTCTATACCAGCGGGAACTGAAATTAAAGTTCTTATACCTGGTACTAATCTGCCCCAAAAAACTAAAGAAACTCCGTATTTATCAAACCAACTTTTACTTTTACTTAAATCATTAGAAGAAATACCCAGATATTTACCTCTTTTATCTAGAAAATTTGAAAGTCTTTTTTCATTTACTAATCTACCTAGGTAATACCAAGGCAAGGATCCTAAAACAGTTCCAAGTAATCCCCAAAAAACTAAAATATAAAAATTTAATTTTTGTTGATAAACGAAAAACCCCCCTAATGGCATTATTATTTCAGACGGAATTGGAGGTATTATGTTTTCTAAAAACATAGCCAAACAAATAGTAAGGTATGCAATTGTTGAATTCTTTTCAACAGCCAAACTAATATAGTCTGGGATTGAAGTAAGAAAATTTACAAAAATGAAACTCACACTTAGTATCTATAAAGCTCTGGTTTATAGGGTCCTTCTACAGAGACATTAATATAGTCAGCTTGTTCCTTAGTTAATTTTGTTAATTTTGCGCCAATTTTATCAAGATGTAATCTAGCCACCATTTCATCTAAATGTTTTGGTAAAACATAAACCTCTCTAGCATATTTTTCTGACTTATTGAAAAGTTCAATTTGAGCAAGTACTTGATTAGTAAAAGAATTACTCATTACAAAACTTGGATGTCCAGTGGCACAGCCTAAGTTGACTAATCTACCTTCAGCTAAAAGTATTATTTTATTGCCAGTCGGTAAAGTTATGTGATCAACCTGCGGCTTAATATTTTCCCATGGATAATCTTTCAATGAAGCCACATCAATTTCATTATCGAAATGGCCGATATTACAGACTATGGCCTCATCTTTCATCTTGACAAGATTTTTATTTGTTATTACCTGATAGTTCCCAGTTGCTGTAACAAATATATCTATATCTTCCACAACATCGTCTAATGTGACAACGCTAAAACCTTCCATTGCCGCTTGAAGAGCACAAATAGGATCAACTTCAGCAACTTTTACAATTGCACCAAGTCCTCTTAGAGACTGGGCTGAACCTTTACCTACATCTCCAAAACCCATTACTAAAGCAACCTTTCCAGCGATCATTACATCAGTGGCACGCTTTATGCTATCAACTAGTGATTCTCGGCAGCCATATAAATTATCAAATTTGCTCTTAGTCACTGAATCGTTAACATTAATAGCAGGGAAAGGTAGAGCATTTTGCTTTTGCAGTTGATAAAGTCTTGCAACTCCTGTTGTAGTTTCTTCAGTGACGCCAATGATATTACTCTTAATTCTGGAATAGAAGTCACTATCATTTTCCAACTTAGACTTAATAGAATTGAATAAAGCAATTTCTTCTTCATTACCGGGATTATCTAAAACAGATAAATCTTTTTCTGCTTTACTTCCGAGTATTAATAAGCCAGTTGCATCTCCACCATCATCAAGAATCATATTTGGAGAGTCTGAACCCCAATCAAGGATGTAGTGGGTATATTGCCAATATTCTTCAAGAGTCTCACCTTTTTTTGCGTATACAGAAATTCCTTGATCTGCGATAGCTGCTGCTGCATGATCTTGAGTTGAAAAAATATTGCATGAAGCCCATTTTACTTCTGCACCAAGATCGACAAGAGTTTCTATTAAAACTGCTGTCTGAATAGTCATATGAAGACTTCCAGCTATTTTTGCACCTTTGAGTGGCTTTTCAGATTGATATTTATCTCTAAGTGCCATTAAACCAGGCATTTCCGTTTCAGCAATTTTAATTTCTTTACGACCAAAATCTGATAAAGCTATATCAGTAATTACGTAATTAGGGATGGAAGTTTTAACTGAATTTGCGATAACCATTTCTAAAAATACTTTTTCATTTAAACTATAAATGATTTTTGTGTAATTTTTGTGTTTGTTGAGAATTTAAATGAGACTTTAAATTTAGGAAAGAAACTCTCACACAAATTAAATCCCCAATCAATTGTTTTATTACAGGGCCCAATTGGGGCTGGAAAAACTTCATTTGTTCAAGGAATTGCTAAAGGCTTATCAATCACTGAGGACATTACAAGCCCTACATTTGCTTTATCGCATCACTATAACTCCGGAAAAATTCCACTAATTCACCTTGATTTATACAGGTTAGAAAATGTTTCTTCAGCAAAAGAAGTTTTTTTTTCAGAAGAAGAAGAAGCAATACAAAGACAAGCTATCTTAGTTATTGAATGGCCAGAATTAATAGAACCAGTTATTGATAATTACTGGAAAATAGAAATTAGTTACGCAAGAAATTATGGAAGACACTACAAAATAAGAAGTCCCAAAAATTTTTTAACCTTCTCATAGCATGGCTGCTGTTCAATGGCGCCTTCACCAAGACAAGTTAATAATCCACAAACTCCTGCGAATTTAATGCAATCTTCTATCTCTAGTTCATTTGAAGGATATCCTGAAGAAATTAATTTTGAAATTAAGCCAGCTAGAAAAGCATCCCCTGCGCCAGTTGTATCAACAATTTTTTGTGAAGTAGGAGTTTCGGTAATTCCCTGCAATCCATTGATATACCATTCAACTGGATTTTTTCCATCAGTTATTATTACATCTGGTCTAGAAGACAATTGTTGAGATATTAGCAAGGGATTTACATCCCCAAAAAACAAAGTTGCTTCTTCCTTAGCAAGTTTTAAAACATTTGCATGATTTAAAAATTTCTTGATTAAATTAACTCTTGCGGCTTCACTAATTTCTGATGAAAAACGTGAATGATCCCAAAAGACCTCTCTCCAATTCAAATCAATAACTATTTTGACTTCAAATTTTTTAGCATGTTCAAGAACAAAAAAAATAGTCTCTGACGATATTGGAGATGATAATAAGATCGTTCCTGTAACCAAATATTTTGTTTCTAGAAAAGATTTCTCCAAATTTAAAATTTCTTTTTCGATTAATTTCACACTTAGAGCTTCGTCAGCGAAGCATAAGTTAGAACTTTCTTCAAATCCTGAAAAAAAACGATCTCCAAATTGATCTCTATCTACATTAACCACCCGAGTAGATAAATCATTATCTATTTGTAGGAAATCTAAATTAACATCTAATTCATTAAATTTCGTAATGAATTTTTTTCCATAATCATCGCTACCCAAACTTCCTATAAATATTGTATCTATTTTTAATTTTCTTAATGCACAAGCAACATTCGCCGGTGCACCACCCAAAAAATCTCTAAATCCTTGATTTGACTTATTTCTGATTCTGTCTATTAAGGCCTCTCCAATACAAATGACCTTTTTCTTTTTCATAAAATGAACACTTTTTCTTAAATAAGAATAATTTATCAAAAACGAATATTTTTTTTTTGAATTAAAGTTTAATTAAAAGCATACTCATAGTGTCTCTAAATCTATCTGAAACTTGGAAGT
The DNA here is from genome assembly GCA_003280885.1 of Prochlorococcus sp. AG-355-J04. GTDB lineage: Bacteria > Cyanobacteriota > Cyanobacteriia > PCC-6307 > Cyanobiaceae > Prochlorococcus_A. Next base: position 36,009 of record QCDN01000007.1, read on the forward strand.
GGAAAAATTGGGAAATTTCTTGGTCTTCATCAAAAGAATTTACTTCTGAAAAAGATATAAAAATTTTATTAGTTCATGGATTTGGAGCATCAAAAAACCACTGGAGACATAATCAAGATTTTCTTGGTAAATTTTCTAACTGCTATTCAATAGATTTAATAGGATTCGGAGAAAGCAGTCAGCCTAGTGCCTTATTAAATTACGAACCTGAGAAAGAAAACTCAATTAAATATTCGTTTGACCTATGGAGTAATCAAATATCAACATTTTGTGCAGAGGTAATAAAATCTCCTGTTTACTTGATAGGGAATTCAATTGGTGGTGTTATTTCATTGAAAGCTGCTGAAATCCTCAAAGATAATTGCAAAGGCGTCATTTTGATTAATTGTGCACAAAGAACCATGGATGATAAACGTTTAAAAAAAAGCGATATCTTAATGAATCTACTTAGACCCGTCCTTAAAACGATAGTCAGACAAAGAATAATTAGTAACACACTTTTTACAAGAGCTGCTAATCCAAAAGTAATAAAGAAAATACTTGAACAAGCTTACCCTTCAGGAAAAAATATCGATAAAGAATTGATTGAAATACTTTATCAACCCTCTCAAAGGAAAAATTCAAAAGAAGCATTTCGTGGTTTTATTAACATATTTGATGACTATCTTGCAACTGACCTTTTCGATAAAGTTGATGCTCCAATTCAATTGATTTGGGGTGAAAAAGATCCTTGGGAATCTTTAAACGAAGCAAAAGAATGGGAAAAAAAATTCAGGAATATTAAAAGATTAGATATAATTAATGAAGCAGGTCACTGTCCTCATGATGAAGAACCCGAAAAAACAAATAAGTTAATAATTGAATTTATTCAAGAAACAAAATAAGCCTCTACATTATCACTAAGTCTTCTCAAACCTCTTAACCCATCTCTTTCTAGGTTTCTTACTCGATCTCTACTTATGCCAAGCACCCTTCCTATACCTGTAAGAGACATTGGCTCATCACCATCCATCCCGTATCTCATTCTTAAAACTCTACATTGCAGATCAGGCAATTGATGTAAAAGAGAATGCAGATCACCTCTCATACAATCCATTTCTATTTGTTCGTCTGGCAAATCCTCCCCCCCTGCCAATAAATCTAATAAAACAGTATCTTCACCATCACCAACTTTGGTTTCAAGGCTAACAGGCTGTCCAGCTTTGCACATCAAATCTTTAACGTCATCTTCAGGAAGCTCTACGTATTTTGCAAGTTCACTTACAGTGGGAGTTCTAGACATTTCTTGGCTAAGCTCTCTTTGACCTTTTTTTAACTTATTCAACATTTCGGTTATGTGAATTGGTAACCTTATTGCCCTACTTTTTTCAGCTATTGCTCTTGTAATACCTTGTCTAATCCACCAGTATGCATATGTTGAAAACTTATAACCTCTGGCTGGATCAAATTTTTCAACTCCTCTTACCAGTCCTATAGTTCCCTCCTGAATTAAATCTAGAAGTTCCATATTTCTTTTTGTATATTTTTTTGCAACACTTACTACTAATCTTAGATTAGCTGCGACCATTCTTTCTTTAGCTCTCTGTCCAGTTCTCAATCTTCTTTTTATTATGGATGTAGATAAATTTAATTTGGCCGATAATTCATCAATACTAGGCTTATCTCCTGTTAATTCGATAATTTCTAATTCTGTTCTTTCAACTTCCATGTACTCTTGAACTTGTCGACCTAGAGTAATTTCTTGCTCATGCGATAGTAACGGAACTCTACCTATATCCCTTAAGTATGATCGAACAAGATCAACATCATTACTAGCTTTTATACTCGCGATTGAAGCTAGTTTATTTTCGCCTATTGTTTCAGAAGACATAAAAGTTAAATGATGTTTTGTAAACAATACCATTAAGAAATGTAAAGTTAAACAAAAAAATCCACAATTTTACAAAAATGAGAATAAATACCTAGTTTATTTAAGCTAAAGGAGAGCTTAATAGCCATTTTGCTGTACTCAGATAAATAAATACACCAGCAATATCAGTGACAGTCGTAATGAAAGGAGAAGACATTAAAGCTGGATCTAGTTTCATTCTGTCAAACAACAAAGGGAGAATCGCGCCTGTTGTAGCAGCTAAAGTTGTTATGGATATTAAACTTATTCCCACTGCAGAGGCAATTAAAGGCCCTTCTCCTTGCCACCAAGCGAAGGGAAATACTACAAGCATCATGAAAACGCCTAAAAGAGCGCCTGTTATTGCCTCCTTAACTACTGCCTTAACTGCACCAAGAGACTTCAATTTTTGAGTGCTTAACCCCCTAATGACAACCGTTGAACTTTGAGCGCCAACATTTCCCCCAGTACCTATAAGTAATGGAATAAATGCAGCTAATAAAACTATTTCTTTTAATATTTGATCATTCATAGCTATAACTTTTGTCGTTAAACCATTTGCCAAAACCAAAATTAATAACCATAAAATTCTTCTGCGAGCAATCGTAAACAAACCACTTTGGAAATAATCATCCTCATCTCCAGGTTGTACTGCCCCCGCTGCATAAATATCTCTTGTTGCTTCTTGTTCAATGACATCAATTAAATCATCGACAGTTACTATACCAACCAGTCGTTTTTCTTTATCAACGACAGGGAGAGCCAAAAAATCATATCTTTGTATTGCTCTAGCAACCTCTTCTTGATTTGTATTAGTAGAGATATTAACTACATCTCTAGTCATAACGTCGCCAATTGGCTTAGAAGGATCAGCAGTTACCAGATCTCTTAAAGAGAGAATACCAGTTAAATGTCTTTCTTTATCCGTAACATATAAGCTATAGATGGTTTCAGTAAATGGGGCTCTTTTTCTTACTAAAGAAAGAGCCTCAGCTGCTGTTTGCATCTCTTTGAGATCTATAAATTCAGTTGTCATTAATCTTCCAGCAGTTTCAGGCTCATATCCAAGTAATTCAGCTGTTACTTTCCTTTCACCAGGACTAAGAGCAGACAAAAATTTTCGTACAACTTTTGCAGGTAATTCATCAAAAAGTTGAACCCTATCATCAGGAGACATTTTTTCAACGATTTCTAAAACTTCTCCTGAACGAAGTCTTTCTAATAAAGTTTGCTGAACTACTGGGTCTAAATATTCGTAAACTTCAATTGCTTCATTTTTTTTTAATAATCGAAATGCTAATGCCTGCAATATTAATGGAAGGCTTCCAATAGCATCTGCAATATCAACAGGTTGGGAAGGCTCTAATAGCAACTTGGCTTCATCATAATTTCCCGCGATAAGTAATTCCTCAAGTTGAACAGTAATATTTTCTCGTGTACTCAAATCTGAAGATAAGGATCTAACTGTTTCAAGATTATTCTCTTTCATAAATATGATCTCTTTTCAAAGTAACAACACCATTATATGAAATCTAAGTAATTTTTCTACTTATCCAAAACCCGAAAAACATTGTGAATAAATTT
>QCDN01000008.1 GCA_003280885.1 Prochlorococcus sp. AG-355-J04
GCCCGATGGATAATCAGAAATAATCCCACCAGCCTCTTTAACAATAATAGCACCAGCCGCTAGGTCCCATACCTCTAATCCTCTTTCCCAGTAACCATCCACCTTACCTGCAGCAACAAATGCTAGATCAACTGCTGCAGCTCCTCCTCTTCTGACTCCTCTAGTTTTATGTGTTAAGTAACAAAATTCAGCATAATTATTATCCTCTGTCTCAAATCTGTCATAAGAGAAACCAGTGACAAGTAGACTATCACTAAGATAAGAAGGACTCGATACTTTAAGTTCACTGTCATTGCAGAATGATCCTAAACCGATACATGCTGAATATAGTTCATTTAGATACGGTACTGAAATGGCTCCTATAATTGGCTTATTTTTATATACAAGACCAATGGATGTTCCAAAAAAAGGATATCCATGGGAATAATTTGTTGTACCGTCTAATGGGTCTATACACCATGTTAAATCGGAGGATTTGTTTAATTTACCTGATTCTTCTGCATTGATAGATATGTTTGGGGTCTCTTCTAATAAATATTCTTTTATTTTATTTTCAACCTCCAAATCTACATTGGTTACTAGATCACCTTTCCTACCCTTTGATGAGATTTTCTGTATTTTGTTGTAATTAATATTTAGAATTTCATTACCAATTTGAGCAGAGTTCTTCGCTATTTCATACAAACTAGAGAAGTTTATTTGATTTGAAAGTTCATCTATTTCACTTAATTCAAACATGATAATTAATCTTCCTCAAATTCCCATGGTGGCGCTACTCTTGTATTTCCCCTCCCATAATATTGTCCAAATTGTAAATCGTAAACTTCATCATCGTATGTAGTTTCCACCTCAAGATCTGAAGTCGCTTTGGCAACACAAAGCAGTGCATAACCTTTATCTTTTAAGGCTTGAGATACACCCATGGCTTCAGGTTGATGCAAAGTGCCTGATATTATTTTAACTGCACAACTTGTACAGCAACCATTTCTACATGAAAATGCAAGTTTGAAACCTTTCTTTTCAAATTCCTTAAGTATGTAATCATCACTATTAACCTGCTCTTGGTAAACCTTTCCGGTTTCCTTGTTTTTAATCGTGACTGTGAAAGTCTTTTTCAAATAACTTTCCTCAAAAATGGGATGATAAAGGGTTAAAATGGTTATCCTGGGAGAGGTGGCCGAGTGGTTGAAGGCGCAGCACTGGAAATGCTGTATAGGGGCAACTTTATCGAGGGTTCGAATCCCTCTCTCTCCGTTTTATATTAGTTTATGTTGGTTAACTACATCAACAACTTTGTCTGCAAAGAATGTTTTAAAATAAACAGCAATCTATTTGATAAGTTATAAATAATCTTATTTATTTAAATAAAGTTGAAAATATTTGATTTTTACTATTATATGTAAATATCTAAGATAAAAATTAATTAAATTATTAGTAAATTTTGCTTTAATTTAGCGATTTAAATCATGGGGCAAATAGTTGGAATTGATTTAGGTACTACTAACTCTGTTGTAGGAGTTATAGAAGCTGGTCGTCCAATTGTTATTGCAAATTCTGAAGGTTCTAGAACTACACCTTCAATAGTTGGATTTACAAAAGAAAAGGAAATAGTAATAGGAGACCAAGCGAGAAGACAACTTGTTCTAAATCCTAAGAATACCTTCTATAACTTAAAAAGATTTATTGGTAGTGACTGGGATGAATTAGATGAGAATAGTATTTCTGTTCCTTATAACGTAAAGGCTAATACCACTGGAAGCATTAGGGTTCTTAGTCCAAATACACAAAGAGAGTATGCACCAGAAGAATTAGTGAGCTCTTTGATTAGAAAATTAATTAATGATGCCGAAACATATCTTGGAGATACTGTTGACTCTGCAGTCATTACAGTCCCTGCTTACTTTAATGAATCTCAAAGGCAAGCTACTAAGGATTCTGCAATATTAGCGGGTATAAAAGTAGATAGAATTCTAAATGAACCTACTGCTGCTGCTCTAGCTTATGGTTTTGAAAAAAGTTCTTCTAATAATGTTTTGGTTTTTGATTTAGGAGGAGGAACATTTGATGTTTCATTATTAAAAATTTCTAATGGTGTATTTGATGTTAAAGCCACTTGTGGTGATACACAGCTAGGAGGAAACAATTTTGATTCAAAAATAGTTGATTGGCTTGCAGAAAAATTTCTTGCTAAACATGATATTGATCTAAGAAGGGATAGACAAGCTTTACAGAGATTAACTGAGGCTGCTGAAAAAGCCAAATGTGAATTGTCTGGATTGCAAAAAACAAAAATATCTTTACCATTTATCACAACGAGTAAAGAGGGGCCGTTACATATTGAAGAAAACTTAGATAGAAAAATATTTGAATCATTATCACAAGATTTGCTAGATAGATTATTAGAGCCCGTGCAAATAGCTTTAGATGATTCTGGATGGAACGCAAAAGATATTGATGAGGTCGTCCTTGTGGGTGGCAGCACAAGAATCCCTATGGTTCAACAATTAGTAAGGACTCTTGTTCCTACTGATCCTTGTCAATCTGTTAATCCTGATGAAGTCGTTGCAGTAGGAGCTGCGATACAGTCTGGAATTATTAGTGGTGATTTACAAGATTTACTCCTTAATGACGTTACTCCCTTATCATTAGGTTTGGAAACTATTGGTGGTCTTATGAAGGTACTCATTCCTCGTAATACGCCAATACCAGTTAGACAATCTGATGTTTTTAGTACCTCCGAAGCTAATCAATCATCAGTTGTTGTTCAAGTAATGCAAGGAGAAAGGCCTTTAGCATCTGAAAATAAATCACTTGGTAAATTTAGACTATCAGGAATACCTCCAGCTCCAAGGGGAATACCTCAAGTCCAGGTAGCATTCGATATTGATGCTAATGGTCTTTTAGAAGTAAGTGCAACTGACAGAACAACTGGAAGAAAGCAAACAGTTACAATTTCTGGAGGTTCTAATTTAAATGAACAAGAAATAAATTCGATAATTGAAGAAGCAAAAGCAAAAGCTAATGAAGATAGGAAGAGAAGATCTGTAATTGATAGAAAAAATAGTGCTTTAACTCTTATTGCTCAAGCTGAGAGAAGACTAAGGGATGCATCTTTAGAATTTGGACCCTATGGAGCTGAAAGACAACAACGAGCTGTTGAATTAGCCATTCAAGATGTTGAAGAGTATATAAATGACGATGATCCTCAAGAATTAGAAATTTCGGTTAGTTCTCTACAAGAAGCATTATTCGGCTTAAATAGAAAATTTGCAGCAGAAAAGAAAACTGATAATAATCCCTTACAGGGCATTAAAAATACATTTGGATCATTAAAGGATGAACTCTTTTCAGATGATTATTGGGATGACGATCCTTGGGATAATCAAATGAATAGAAATTATAGAAATTCGAGGTATGGTAATTCTAGGGACGATGATCCATGGGACAATGACTACTTCCTCTAAAAAAGACTATTTGTCGATTTTGGGTTTATCCCCTAATTTCGATGATAAAGAACTTAAAAAGGCCTTTCGAAGAGAAGCTAGAAAATGGCATCCAGATTTAAATAAAAATGATCTTAATGCAGAAGAAAGATTTAAATTAATTAATGAAGCATACGAATATCTAGGTGATCCCAATAGAAGTAAAAATACTTCCGATGAAAATATCCAGGAAGATTATGAAAATAATAATTACAAGACAGGGTTTCCTGATTTTCAAGATTATCTTGATTCATTATTTGGATATGAATACTCCCCAAGTCATTATGACGAATATAATGATGAATCATTTGAGAATGAATCCATAAATATAGGTAATGATGAATTTAATAATTATGAATACCCTGCAACCTCTCCAGAAGAACCACCTCCAGTTAAACTTCACCAAGATATTGAGACAATTATTGAATTAACTCCTGATGAGGCACTAAATGGAGCTTCAATTTTAATAGAGCTTGAAGATGAAACTGTAGTAGAAGTTGATACACCTCCATTCGCTGGTGATGGATGGCGATTAAGACTTGAAAATATAGCAAGAGGAGGAAAAGATCATTATCTACAGTTAAAAGTTCAAACGGAAAGTGGTCTAAGAATTGATGGATTAAGAGTTCTTTATAAATTAGAATTATTTCCTCATGATGCTCTTCTAGGTTGTGCAGTAGAGGTTCCTACTCTTGATGGAAATGTCACACTTCAAGTCCCTCCAAAATCATCTACCGGAAGAATGTTACGTTTGAAAGGTAGGGGTTTAACTTTTGAAGATAATGTAGGTGATCAATTTGTTGAAATCTTGGTAGTGATACCAGCAGATATTAATGATGAAGAAATTGCTTTATATACAAGATTACAAGAACTATCACTTTCTGATAATTAATCAAATATTATATAAATAGAAAAAAACAGATACTTATGAACATATTTGTTCTTTTATATAATTCAGGAACAGATAAGGAAGGAATTCATTCAATCGAACTTAAAGGAAAGACCATAGTCCTTATGTTTGAAGAAAAAGATGATGCAACAAGATATTGTGGTCTACTTGAAGCTCAAGATTTCCCTTTGCCAACAGTTGAAATGATCGACATTGAGGAAATAAAAGATTTCTGCATTAAATTAGATTATGAATGTAAATTAGTAGAAAAAAATTTTGTTCCTAAAACAGCTGAAGATAGGTTATTAATTTCACCACCCCAGAAAAACTTAGAAGTTGAAAATTGGGAAAAAGACAAAATTAGTAATAAAGATAACATTGATATAAATACCATTAAGGAAAACCTTGAAAAGTTGCTTTAGCTATTAAGATATTAATAAATTAAAAAATAAATAAAACATGACAACTGCATTATTTGAAACAGAAGTTGGAAACATAAATATTGAATTTTTCTCTAATGACGCTCCCAATACAGTTAAAAACTTTACGAATTTGATTAGTGATGGTTTTTATGATGGTCTAGCATTTCATAGAGTTATTCCTGGATTTATGGCTCAGGGTGGATGTCCAAATACTCGTGATGGAGCATCAGGTATGCCTGGAACTGGAGGCCCCGGATATAATATTAAATGTGAAATTAATTCAAATAAACATCTAAAAGGTTCACTTTCTATGGCTCATGCAGGAAAGGATACAGGTGGTAGCCAATTTTTCATAGTTTATGAACCACAGCCTCATCTCGATGGAGTTCATACTGTTTTTGGTAAAACAGATGATATGGATGTAGTTCTAAAGCTTACTAATGGTTCAAAAATTATTAAGGCAACCCTAAAGTAGTAATTTAGCCTTCAAAAACAATACTAAATGTCTCTTTATCTAGATTAAATTTTCTAGTAGATGAATATAAGATTTCATTATTAAAAGTGAATTTAGTATTGATTAGTTTGATGCTACTTTTTGGGTGTAATGCTTGCTCAATGTTTCTAGAAACAATAATCCCAATTTTTGTACTATTTTCATATTGTGATAAAAACTGAATAAATAGTTCTATATTCTTAATTTCCTCATCAGTAATGTTGGAATTGGTTCTATTCTGATCATGTAAAATTCGCCATACTAATTTTGGTCGGTTCCAAAAAGCTAATAATCTTGGACTACTTTCCAGTTTAATATTAATTTTTTGATCATTACAGAATTTAATAACTTTATTTTTTATTGTAACTAGTTCAATAGATTTATATTCTCCGTCAAGAAATATTGATATAAATGGATCGATATTCCTGGAATTAAAATTATCTTCATCAATCATGTGGCCTAGCTTTGTTTTTTTAACACTCAAATATTCTGCATTATTATCGTTTGGACAAATTACTAATGGAACTCTCTCAATAACTTCTATTCCATAACCACCTAATCCAGCAATCTTTCTAGGATTGTTTGTAAGTAATTTTAATTTTTTTATCCCTAGATCGGTTAATATCTGTGCTCCAACTCCATAATTTCTAAGATCAGCTGGAAAACCTAATTTTTCATTAGCTTCTACAGTGTCTAATCCACCATCCTGTAAGCTATATGCTTTTAATTTATTTATTAGACCAATACCTCTTCCTTCTTGTCTCAAGTAAACAACAACCCCCTCTTCCTCCTTTTCTATCCTTGATAAAGCCGCCTCTAACTGGGGTCTACAATCACAACGTAATGATCCAAAAGCATCGCCAGTTAAGCACTCTGAATGCATTCTTACAAGTACAGGTTCGCTTAAATTTGATGATTTTTGTTTAACTAATGCAACATGCTCTGAACCATCAAGTTCGTTAACATATCCATAAGCTTTGAAATTACCAAAAATACTTGGAAGAACTGCATCAGATTTTCTAAATACAAATCTCTCGGTTTGAAACCGATAACTTATTAAATCAGCTATAGATATTAATTTCATTCCCCATTGTTTCGCATATTCTTTAAGTTGTGGAAGTCTTGACATGGAACCGTCAGGATTTTGTATTTCGCAAATTACTCCAGCGGGATAAAGACCTGACATTGCCGCAATATCTACTGCCGCTTCGGTATGCCCTGCCCTTTTTAATACTCCACCTTTCTTTGCTCTTAATGGAAAAATATGTCCTGGCCTTCTTAAATCATCAGGTTTTGTATTTGGGTTTATTGCAACTTGAATTGTCTTTGCCCTGTCTTCGGCGGAAATACCAGTAGTGACATTATTCTCAGGGCCAGCATCAATTGATATCGTAAAAGCTGTTTGATTTTCATCAGTATTTCTATCTACCATCAATGGTAAATCTAAAGAGTCAAGTTTTTCACCCTGCATGGCAAGGCATATAAGACCACGTCCCTCAGTAGCCATAAAATTAATTTGCTGTGGAGTTGCAAACTGAGCCGCACATATTAAATCTCCTTCATTTTCTCTTCTCTCATCATCTACAACAATTATGCATTCACCATTTCTTATAGCTGCCAACGCATCGCTTATAGGATCAAATTCAATTTTAAAAGATTCATTTATATCCAAAATTGTTCCATTATTTGATTTGGGACTTGTTTCTTTCATTATTCCTATCAATATAGAAAAATAGTGTTTTAGTTACCTTAAATTCAACACTTTATAATCCTATCTCAAAGTCTGCCAATTCAAAGAAATGAATGTTGCAATAGTAGGTGCTACAGGTTACGGCGGTATTCAAGCGGTAAATCTTTTAAAGAAAAATAAAAAATACAAAATTTCTTTTTTAGGAGGTAATAAAACATCTGGATCAAAGTGGAATGATAATTTCCCTTTTATTTGTCTAGATAATGATCCTTATATAGAAGAAATTTCAGTTGATAATATATCAAAAAATGCAGATGTTGCTTTGCTTTGCTTACCAAATGGCTTATCTTCAACATTGACAAGGAAATTATTAGATAGAGGACTTAAAGTTATTGATTTATCTGCTGATTATAGATATAAGTCTTTAGATGAATGGAAAAATGTATATTCCAAAGAAGCAGCTATTTATAAAAGGAATGATGATGATTTATGTAAAGAGGCAGTTTACGGACTTCCTGAAATAAATAAAGAAGAAATTTCAAAAGGAAGATTAATTGCCTGTCCAGGATGTTATCCAACATCTGCTCTTATTCCATTAGCTCCTTATCTCTCTCAAGGGATTATTGAAAATGAAGGTATAGTTATTGACTCTAAAAGCGGAACCTCTGGAGGGGGTCGAGAACCAAACCAAAAGCTACTGTTATCAGAATGTGGAGAAGGTCTATCAGCATATGGATTAATAAAACATAGACATACCTCAGAGATCGAGCAAGTGGCATCTTTAATTTCTGGAAATAAAATTGAACTGCTTTTTACACCTCATTTAGTCCCAATCTCAAGGGGTATGCATTCCACTATATATGGGAGATTAAGAGATCCAGGATTAACTTCTGATGACTGCAGAATTCTTCTGGATAATTACTATAGAAATTTTAAAAATATTAAAGTCTTACCTGTAGATACATTCCCATCAACAAAATGGGTTAAAAATACAAACCAAATTTTACTTTCTGTTAAAGTTGATAATCGAAATGGAAGAATAATTATATTATCTGTAATTGATAATTTGTTAAAAGGTCAGACTGGGCAAGCAATTCAAAATTTAAATATTATGAGTGGATTTTCAATGGATGAAGGTCTTGATTTAACTAATAATTTTCCATAAAATTACTCCTTATCATAAAACCAGCAAGAGAGATTGAGTGAGGTAAAATTTTATGCTCAAGAATTTGTATTCTTTTGGAAAGTGATTTAATATCATCATCATTTCTAATTGATAATGCAGCTTGCATTATCAATGATCCACTATCTACCTCCTCTTCAACAAAATGTACCGAACAACCTGTTATTTTTGAACCATTTAATATAGAGTCCTTTATCGCAGAACCACCTTTATATGCTGGAAGTAATGAAGGGTGAATATTTATTATCTTATTCTTAAATTTATTAATAAAAAATGGAGAAACAATTTTCATCCAGCCTGCCATAACCACAAGTTCAACATTGTAATGAATTAAAGTATTTACAATTTCTAATTCAAATGCCTCTTTTTGCAGAAAGTCTTTGCCTCTTATAATTTTGTGAGGTATTTTTTTACTTTCAGCTCTATTTATACAACCTGCATCATCTTTGTTTGTTATAAGAACTTTTATATCTATATCTAATTCTCCTGTTTCTGAGAGATTAATTAATTCCTGAAAGTTTGTTCCATTCCCAGAAGCAAGTACACCTATTTTTAATTTTGGGGTAAATCTTCTAAATTCAGATATCTCAGGCGAAATTATGTAATTAAATGATCTATCCAAAGTTTTTTATTTTCTCCAATGATAAATTCATATGAAATAAAAAAAACCCTTGATTTTAATTGTTAATATTCAAAAACATATTTATTTGAAGATAATAATTTAAACAAATTTAAATGATTCAAATCTATGTACTATTCGTATAGATATAATTGAATAATAAATACAAAGTAACAAATATATAAAATGAATGGAGATTTAAAATCTTGGGATAAATTTTGTAATTATCTTTGGTTTGATAAAAAATTAAATATTTGGTTAGACATAAGCAAAATTAATTTCACAAGTAAAGAGATAATAAATTTAGAAGATAAATTTATAAATGTTTTTTCATCAATAAAAGAATTAGAAAATGGTGCAATCTCAAATATTGATGAAAATAGACAAGTCGGACATTATTGGCTTAGAAATCCATCAATTTCACCCTCTTCAAAAATAGGAGAGGAAATTAGAGCAGATTTTAATGCGATCTCTGAATTTGGAAAACAAATTTTAAATGGAGATATTAAGAATAAGAATAATCAGCAGTATACTAATGTTCTATGGATAGGAATTGGTGGAAGTGGATTAGGACCATTACTTATTACAGAGTCACTGCAGAAGTGTACTAGAGGCTTAAAATTTTCTTATATAGATAATGTTGATCCTTTTTTAATTAGCGAAAAGTTAGAAGAGTTATCTGAAAAATTATCAACAACATTATTTGTAGTAGTAAGCAAATCAGGCGGTACTCCTGAACCTAGAATTGCTATGGAAATTATTAAAAGTTACTGCGAAAACAATTCTCTTGAATGGAATTCTAATGCTATAGCAATAACTATGAAAGATAGTAAATTATTTAAAAAAGCCACTTCTGAAAATTGGTTAAAAATATTTAATTTGCAAGATTGGGTTGGAGGAAGAACTAGTATTACAAGCTCTGTGGGATTACTTCCATTAGCTCTTATTAATGAAAATATATCTGAATTTATTAGAGGCGCATCATTAATGGATGAAGCCACACGTATAAGTGATTTTAAAAATAATCCAGCAGCACTATTATCATCCGCATGGTATTTAACTGGGGATGGTATTGGAAAGAGAGATATGGTCGTATTACCTTATAGAGATAGGTTACAGGTATTTAGTAAATATCTCCAGCAATTAGTAATGGAATCATTAGGAAAGAAATTTAATAGGAATGGTGAAGTAGTTAATCAAGGTATTTCCGTTTTTGGTAATAAAGGATCTACAGATCAACATGCTTATGTTCAGCAACTGAGAGATGGTATTGATAATTTCTTTTGTATTTTTATTGAATTATTAGATTCTCCATCTACTAATATTTTTAATGAAAAAGAGAATCCTAAAGAATATCTTTCTGGTTTTTTACAAGGAACCAGATCAGCACTCTCTAGTGAAAACAGACAAAGTATCACTATTACATTAGAAAAGTTAAATTGTTTTTCACTAGGTGCCTTAATCGCTTTATTTGAGAGAGCTGTATCCTTCTACGCTGAATTGGTAAATATAAATGCATATGATCAACCTGGAGTTGAAGCTGGAAAGAAAGCAGCCGCAAATATTATTGAGTATCAACAAAAAATAAGTAATTTATTAGATGAAGGTGGAGAATATTCTATAAAAGACATAACATCATTATTTGATAATTCAGCGAGTGAACCTATATTTTTCATACTCCGTGAAATGTGTTTTAGTAATGATAATTATTTAGTTAAGGGCGATTGGTCAAACCCAAATTCATTAGTTATACAAAAAATAAATTCTTAAACAACAATATTCATAATTTTTCCTTTAACAATAATTATTTTTCTTATTTCCTTGCCTTTAGTCCATTTTAATATGTTAGGTCTTTTAAGAGTCAATTCTTTAATTTGATCTTCGCTCATATCATTATTAATATTTACTTTGTCTCTAACTTTTCCATTCACTTGTATTACTAGTTCATACGAATCTTCCTTAAGTGCCTCGGCATTAAAGGAAGGCCAGTGTTCTAAATGCACAGATTTTTTAAATCCTATAAGATGCCATATTTCTTCTGCAATATGAGGAGCAAAAGGAGCCAACAAAATACAAAATGTTTTTAAAGCCTCAATTTTTAAATTCTTGTTTACGTCATTAATGGAATTTGATAGTGAATTATAAAACTTCATTAGTTCTGAAATCGCAGTATTAAATTGGTTATTTAATATGTCATTTGAAATTTCTTTTATAGCGATATTCATGGACTTTATTAAACTTTTTTCTTTATCTGGATAGGAATTAGATTTACTATTTATATCATTTGCACAATTTATATAAAGCTTCCAAATCCTGCTTAAAAATCTAAATTGTCCTTCAACATCTGTATCTCCCCATTCCAAATCTTTTTCTGGGGGTGCTTTAAATAATATAAACATTCTTGCTGTATCTGCTCCATATTTTTGAATTACTGATTCAGGGTCTATTCCATTATATTTTGACTTAGACATTTTCTCGAAAAGAACTTCGAGTTTGGTATTGTCAATTGGATCTGTAGGATTTGATAGGTCAGTAATATCGGAAGGAGAAACATATTTACCCGTTTTATTGTTTTTATAGGCTGCTGCCTGAACCATTCCTTGCGTTAATAGTTTATTAAATGGTTCATCAATTTCAAATAGTTCATTATCCCTCAAGGCTTTAGTGAAAAATCTTGCATATAACAAATGCAATATTGCATGCTCTACCCCTCCAACATATTGATCTACAGGCAACCACTTATTGATTTCAATCTTTTCAAATGGCTTATTAGAACATTTTGAAGATGGATATCTTAAAAAATACCATGATGAACACATGAAAGTGTCCATAGTATCAGTTTCTTTTCTTGCCGCTATTCCACATTTTGGGCATGTAGTATTTATCCAATTATTATTATCACCTAAAGCATTAATCTTGTTAGCCGAGATTTCTATATCTTTTGGTAAAGAAACAGGTAATTCCGATTGCTTTAATGGAACAGATCCACATTTTTTGCAATTAACTATGGGTATCGGACATCCCCAATATCTTTGTCTAGAGATTAACCAATCTCTTAGACGATATTGAATCTTATTTTCAGCCCATCCATTATTTACTCCCTCCTCTGAAATTTTTATTTTAGCAATATTATTTTCTATGCCATTGTATTGATTTGAATTAATAAGATATCCTTTTTCTACATAAGCTTCTTCAAGCTCTTTATTTTGTTCACTTTTATCCTTTATTATTACCTGTTTAATATCAATATTATTTTTCTTAGCAAATTCAAAATCTCTTAGATCATGAGCAGGCACGCCCATAACAGCGCCTGTACCGTATTCATCGAGAACATAACTTGCCACCCAAATAGGAATAAGTTCAGAATTAACAGGATTTATTGCTGTTAAGCTAGTTTTTATTCCAATTTTTTCAAGTTCATTATTTTTATTAGATTTCAAATATTGTTTAAGATTTTCTATATCTTTTATTGTTTCTTGATCAGAAATATTTTTTACTAATGAATGATTAACAGAAATTGCTAAATAAGTAACTCCAAATAAAGTATCTGGCCTTGTTGTAAATACAGTAATTTTCTTTTCTGGATTGGTATTGATATTGAAATTAATATTTGTACCAATTGACTTTCCAATCCAATTATCTTGCATTATTTTTACTCTTTCTGGCCAGTTATCTAATTTTTCTAAATCCTTTAATAACTCATCCGCATAATTAGTAATTCTTAAAAACCATTGCTTTAATAATTTTTTTTCAACTACTGCCCCAGATCTCCAAGATTTACCCTCTGAGTCAACTTGTTCATTCGCTAGGACTGTATTATCTATAGGATCCCAATTAACTTCTGATTCCTTTTGATATACAAGACCTGCCTTGTATAACTCTAAAAATAGATATTGAGTCCATATATAATAATTTTCATCACATGTTGCAAATTCCCTATCCCAATCAACTGATAGTCCCAAAAGCTTTAATTGTGACTTCATATGAGAAATATTTTTTTTAGTCCAGACACTTGGACTAATTCCTCTTTCAATCGCTGCATTCTCAGCAGGTAAACCAAAAGCGTCCCACCCCATTGGATGTAAAACAGATTTGCCCTTAAACCTTTGGAATCGAGCTATTAAGTCTGTAATAACATAATTCCTAACATGTCCCATATGAAGATTACCTGAAGGGTAGGGAAACATTGATAGGGCATAAAATTTATCGCTATTCTCAGTTAATACATCGGTTTTGTATAAATTATTTTCTGTCCATATTGACTGCCATTTTTTTTCTATTTTAGATGGATTATATAAATTGGTATCAGCCTCATATTGTTTATCGGGAGAAATCACTTAATTTTTATTTGTTAAATTATTATTTTAATATCCATTGTATAAAATAGAAATAGATTGTTAAAAGGAATAATTTATAATTAAAATTTAAAATATATTATCTACAAATGAAAAATATAACTTTTGAAAAATATCAAGGTAACGGAAACGATTTCGTAATAATAGATTCTAGAGGAAATGGATTATATAAAAATTATATGACAAATAAAATATTTGATATAAAAAAAATTTGCAACAGGCAATTTGGTATTGGAGCAGATGGTGTGATTTTTATAGAAGAACCTAATGAAGATAATTATGCAAAAATGATAATTTTTAATTCTGATGGTTCTGAAGCACAAATGTGTGGAAACGGAATTAGGTGTTTAGTTGAGTATCTCCACGAAAATGATTCAATGAATAATAAAAATAATGAATATAAAATTGAGACTAAAGCAGGTTTAAAAATTGCAAAATATATAAATGATGAAATTACAGTAAAAATGGGAGTTCCAATTTTAGAATGTCAAAATATTCCAACAACAATTGAAAAAAAAATAAATTCAATTCCTTCACACGAATTTATTGAGAAAGATTTTAATAATATAGGTTATGCCGTAGGAATGGGAAATCCTCATTTAATATTCTTTTTAAAAGACATAGAGTCAATTGTTCTTTCAAGACTTGGTCCTATATTTGAAAAAAATGAATTGTTTCCTGAAAAAACTAATGTGCATTTTTGTCAAATTTTAAATAAAGATAATATCAAAGTAAAAGTATGGGAAAGGGGTGCAGGACTAACCTTAGCTTGTGGAACAGGTGCCTGTGCTATCCATGTAGCAGCTTATAAATTAGGCCTTTGTAATTCACAAACCATAGTAACCTTACCAGGAGGTAATCTTAAAATTGATTGGTCAAAAGACGATTGTGAAGTCATGATGACCGGGAATGCTGAAAAGGTTTTCTCAGGATCAATGTTAGTAAATTAATGGAAAATAATTTCATCTATTTAGATAATGCATCCACAACTCCATTATCTGAGAATGTTTTAAATATAATTAATTCAACTTATAGGAATTATTGGCATAACCCTTCATCTACATATGAGCTAGGGATAAAATGCTCTACATATCTTGAAAAAATTAGATCTAAAATTGCTTATATATTTGAAGCAGATTCAGAGGATATAATTTTTACATCTGGTTCTTCGGAATCGACAAATATTGTATTTAATAATATTTATGAGAACTTTAAAAATGGTAGGGTTGTTATTTCAAATGTTGAACATCAAGCAACAACTATTTGTGCTAATAAACTAAGAAAACAAAATTGGGATATTTACGAATGGACGGTAAATAATGATGGAATTTTAAATATTTCTAATATCGAAAACATTTTAAACAATAATACTATGCTTGTATCAATTATTTGGGGACAAAGTGAAATTGGGACAATACAACCTGTCCAATTTATTGGTTCTAAATGTGAAGAATTAAATATAATGTTTCATTTAGATGGAACTCAAATATTAAGTAATGGAATATTCAGTTGGAAAGATCTTAAATGTGATTTTTTAAGTTTATCTGCTCATAAATTTGGAGGTCCAAAAGGGATCGGTATTCTTTTAACAAAAGAAAAGTCTAGACAAATTTTAAAAAATAATGACATATCACTTACTCAGGAATTTTCAATTAGACAAGGTACACAAGCTTTGCCATTAATCGCTGGAATGTATGAATCAATAAAGAATATTAAAGGAAAAATAAAATTATATGATTACATAACTGAATTTCCTTCTAATAATATTAATAAACTCAAAAGTTATTTTTTTCAAAAAATTAAGGATAATAATCATATAAAGATTACGGGTAGTATTAACCATAGACTTCCCAATCATATTTCGTTTCTACTATTAAATAAACTATTTGAGCCTATAAGGGCATATAAGATTGTTAATTTCATGTCAGAAAATAAAATAGCCATAAGTAGTGGAAGTGCTTGTTCAAGCTCATCTGGGAAACCTAGCTCAACACTTAAAAATATTGGTTTAAAAAATGATGAACTATACTCAAATATTCGTGTTACTTTAGGTTCAACAAACAATAAGTCAGAAATAGATAAATTTTTAGAACTTATTCAAATATGTATTGACAAATTTTAATGGAAACCAATTACAGACTACCTAAAGATTTAAATGAATCTCTTAAGAATATGGAAGATGCAATTATTCCAAGTTTATTAGATTCAAATAAAAGATTTACTATAGAATTTAATTTTGAAGGATTGAAGTTTAACAGAATTGGAATAACTATTTACAAGATATTGTCTAAAAATAATAATGTATTTATAACATTTGCTGATCAAGGTGCTGTGGCTTTGGCACAAAGAGACTATCCAGATATCAAAGATAAAATTTATACTTTTAAATCATTTAATGAATCAAATAATATAAATAATATTGATAGTGCAATGATATCGATACTACCTCAGCCATATGATTTCGATTCATTTGAACCAATGTCTGATAATTATCAAGGTACGCATTATTCATTAAATCCAAAATTTGAAGATGCCAATATTGGTATAGGAAGTGTTATTAGAGAGCGACGTAAAAACTTTGTCAAAACATGGAAAAATATTTATTTTCTGCAGCCTTTAAATAAAGCTGCTCTTATGCATATTTATCCAAATAACTGGTTGCTTTTCAAAGAAGAAAAAAAAAGATATTTTTTTAAAAAAGAATTTGAAATTAAACCCGACAATGAATCTATTTTTGTAAATTTATAGATTGAATGTGATAAAAAAAATTTATTCATTTTTCTTAATTGTTCTTGTATTAGTAACATCCCCTTTATTAATAAGATATTTACTAGCAAATCAGAAAATAACTATTTTAAATAGTATTTATTTTAATTTTCCGGGAATAATTTCTAAAAACAAAATATGTCCTACTTATGATGCTTTATTAAATCAAACGCTTGATCATACTTTTAGTGTATCAATAATTAATAATAAAGGGGAAATAATAAGTTCCTACAATGAAGATATTCCAAGGTTGCCGGCATCTAATCAAAAATTATTCTCATCAGCTTATGTTTTAAGTAAATATAAATTAAATAATAATTTAAAAACTTCCTTATTTAAAAATAAAAACGATTATTATTTACACGGTCAAGGTGATCCAGATCTTAATTATGAACATATAATCGAACTAATTTCAAATGTTAAAGAAAATAAAATTATTAACTTTAATATTGTAGAAATTGATTCAAAATTATATTGGCCTAATGGTTGGACAAATACTGATAGACTTTACGAATATGGATCTCCAATTACATCTCTTGCAATAGAAAGTAATCACAATAAATATGAAGATATTTATGCATTAAAAAATTTTATTAAAAACTATTTAAAAAATAAATTTCCAAATTCAAAAGTATATATAGATTTTTTTGATTCAGAAAAAATATTTTATTTAAAAAATATTACAGAGATAAATAAAATATATTCAACTCCAATTCTTTCATTATTAACTTTAACAAATTCTGAAAGCCATAATTTTACCGCTGAATCTCTCTTTAAAAATGCCTCAAATACATGGAATGATAATGACTATACAAAATTAAAAAAATGGTTAGAAAATAAAGGCCTACCTGTAACTAATACATACTTTGCAGACGCTAGTGGATTGTCTCGAAAAAATAAAATTACAACAAATTTAGTTGCATTGTTTCTAGATAAAATGAAATATTCTATTAATTTTGAAGCTTATCAATCTACACTTGCAATTATGGGAGTAAGAGGAACATTAGCTAAAAGATTTGTAAATAGTGAATTATCTGGAAAGTTTTTTGGAAAAACTGGTACTCTTTCAAATGTCTTTGCATTATCTGGCTTTTTATATAAAAATGAAAATCCAATAATTATAAGCATTATACAAAATTCTAATAATATTAATAAAGAAAAAGCTTTTAAATTATTAAGTGATATATATTACTTGAAATCTTGTTAATAAAAATATTATTTAAAATATTCTTTTAAATCCTTTTCAACAGCGGAGGGTACCATATGATTAATTTCACCCCCAAATTTTGCGACTTCTTTTACTAAAGAACTACTAAGAAAACTGTAATTTGTATTGGTTGATAAAAATATAGTTTCAATTTCATTATTAAGTGATTTATTTGTATGAGCAATCTGGAGTTCATACTCAAAATCGCTCATTGCTCTTAAGCCTCTTAAAATAAGATTAGCTTTTAGATCATTTGCACAATCAACAGTTAGTCCGGAATAAGAAATAACTTCAATATTAGGTAAATGAGAAAGAGAATTTTTTATTTGTAAAATTCTTCTTTGAATATTAAATGTTGGTGTTTTAGAAGTGTTTTCTAAAACAGCAACGACTAGATTGCCAAATATTTTTTCAGCCCTTTCTATTAAATCAATATGCCCGTTTGTTAAAGGATCAAATGTACCAGGATAAAGAATTTTCATGAATTTATTATGATCGAATAAGATATTTAGCTAAAATAAGTTTATTAGATATATTAATTATGACATTAAATCTAGAAGCAAAAAAAATCTTATTAAGAAAAATACCTCACGGATTATTCATTTGTGGCGTTAGAGACGAAGATAAAAATGAAGTGAATGGATTTACTGCTAGTTGGGTGACTCAAGGTTCCTTCACCCCCCCATTAGTAGTAATGGCAGTTAGATCAGAGGGTTCTAGTCATGAAATAATAAAGTCCACAAATAAGTTCTCATTAAATGTGCTCAAAAGTGATCAAAAGGATCTAGCAGCTGTTTTCTTTAAACCCCAAAAAGCATTAGGAGGCAGATTTGAATCTGTTGAATTTAATTTAGGTGAACTTGGATTGCCTATTTTAGTTGATAGTGTAGGTGGAGTTGAATGTAATGTTGTTGGAAGTGTTATTCATGGAGACCATACCGTTTTTGTAGGAGAAGTTCAATCTGCTTATTTGAATAATGATGTTGACTCTCTAAATTTATCTTCAACTGGCTGGAATTATGGAGGTTAATCATTATAAATGAGTAATTCCTCAATAGAAACAATAGATAACAAATATAATTTTAAAATTGAATATAAATTAATTAACAATAAGGAGTTATTAAAATCAAGATTATCCGAAATTCCAAAGTCATCTGGTTGCTACCTTTTTAAAGATATAGATAATAATTTACTTTATATTGGTAAATCAAAAAAACTACGAAGTAGAGTTAGTAGTTATTTCAATAATTTTTCAGATTTAACTCCAAGATTAAGTTTGATGGTTCGTCAAATAACTGAAATAGAAATTATAGTCACAGATAGCGAATATGAAGCACTAAATTTAGAGTCAAATTTAATAAAAACAAATAAACCATACTTTAATATTCTTTTGAAGGATGATAAGAAATATCCATATCTTTGCATTACTTGGAGTGAAAAATATCCTCGAATATTTATTACAAGAAGAAGAAGAAATAGAAATAATTTAGATAGATATTATGGACCTTACGTAGATGTCGGATTATTAAGGAGAACATTATTTACGATAAAAAAAATATTTCCACTTAGACAAAGGCCGAGGCCAGTCTATAAGGATAGAACTTGTTTGAATTATTCAATAGGAAGATGTCCAGGTGTTTGCCAAGAAGTAATATCATCTGAAGATTATAAAAAAATAATGAAACAAGTATCTATGATATTTCAGGGAAGGAATGATGACTTAGAAACATTTTTACAAAAAAAAATGCTGCAATTTTCAAATGATTTAGATTATGAGAATGCGGCAAAAATAAGGGACCAAATTTCAGGATTAAAATTATTAACTGAATCACAAAAAATATCAATACCAGATTCTTCAATTAATAGAGATATCTTTGGAATAGTTTCAGAAAAAAATGTAGCTAGTATACAAATTTTCCAAATGAGATCTGGTAAGCTCATTGGGAGAATTGGTTATAGTCAAAAATTAAATAATGAAGATGAAAATCTTATTCTACAAAGGGTATTAGAAGAGCATTATATGAATGTTGAAGGCGTAGAAATACCATCTGAAATTCTTATTCAATATAAACTTCCAAAACAAATAACCATAGAGGATTGGTTAACTGAGCTAAGGAAAAAGAAGGTAAAAATCATAATCCCAAAAAGAAATAAAAAACATGAAACTGTAGAGATGGTTTTAAAAAATGCGAAATTAGAATTAGATAGAATATTAAATGGGATACAAGATAATGAATCGTCAATTGAAGATCTTGCGCAAATACTTGAATTAAGTGAACAACCTAAAAGAATTGAAGGTTATGATATAAGCCATATTCAAGGTACAGACCCAGTAGCATCACAAGTCGTATTTATTGATGGAATTCCTTCTAAACAGAATTATAGGAAATATAAAATTAAAGATCCAAACGTTTTTATAGGACATAGTGATGATTTTGCCTCGATATATGAAGTAATACATAGAAGATTTAGGAAATGGTCAAGATTTAAAAAAAGCGGAGGAGATTTTACAATATTAAATGATAAAACGAATAGCAAATTAGACAATGAGCTTCTATCAGATTGGCCAGATTTGATAATGATTGACGGAGGTAAAGGTCAGTTAAATGCTGCTATTAAAGCATTAAAAGAATTAAATCTTGAGGAAGAAGTTACTATATGTTCATTGGCAAAAAAAAATGAAGAAATATTTATTCCAGGCTTTACAAAGTCTCTTGATACGGATGAAAATCAAAAAGGTGTCCTTCTATTAAGAAGGATAAGAGATGAAGCTCATAGATTTGCATTATCTTTTCATAGAGACAAAAGATCTAAGAGAATGAATAGATCACAATTGTCCCAAATCAGTGGATTAGGACCATCAAGAATAAGAGAATTGCTTGAGCATTTTAAATCAATAGACGCAATAAGAATTGCTACTAAAGATGATTTATCAAAAGTTAAAGGACTTGGAAAAAATTCAGTAAATGATATATATGAATATTTTCACGAGTTATAAATATTAATTAATTTTTGAAAAATAGATTTCTTGATATTGTTAAATATAATTATATTAAAAATATATATTTAGAAATTAATCTAGTAATTTGACAGCTGAAACATATCTCTGGTTTAAATCACTTCACATTATTGGTGTAATCGTTTGGTTCTCGGGACTTTTTTATTTAGTAAGACTTTTTATATATCATGAAGAATCTAAAAATATGGATAATGAATTAAAAATTGCATTTAATAAGCAATACACCTTGATGGAAAAAAGGCTGGCAAATATAATTACAACTCCTGGGATGATATTAGCTTTAAGTATGGCTATATGCATGGTTATTATGCAGCCAAGTTGGTTAAGTGAGAAGTGGTTGCAAATTAAAATTTCCTTTGTTTTGGGATTAGTAATTTATCATTCTTATTGTTACAAAATAATGTATTCATTACAAAATGGTACCTCTACCATCTCAGCAAAAAAACTAAGATTATTGAATGAATTGCCTACTTTGTTATTATTTATAATTGTACTTTTAGTTATTTTTAAAAATAATTTTCCAACCAGTGTTGCTACATGGAGTGTAGTTGGACTTGTTATTTTCATGTTGGCTTCAATACAATTATATGCAAAGATTAGAAAGAAAAATGAGAATTCATTAAGTAATGAATAGGGAAGACTTAATAAAATTAACTTCCAATATTAATAAATATAGTTGTCCTAAAAATATTAATTTTCACTGTCATACAAAATTTAGTGATGGAAGTCTAGAACCTCATGAACTTTTAGAACAAGCTTTTAAAAATAACTTGAAATTTTTATCAATAACCGATCATCATACAATTAAAGCTCATGAATATATAAAAAAAAATAATATACTAAATAATTATCCTAAAGATTCTTTTACATTAATTTCCGGAATAGAAATTAATTGTTTGATTCTAGGATGTTTAGTACATGTAATTGGATTGGGAGTAGATATTAAAAGTAGATACCTAAATCCCTACATCCTTGGAGAATCTCCAATAGGTAATGATTTAAATATTAAATCAGTTATTAATGCAATAAATTTAGCTGGTGGTTTATCATTTCTTGCACATCCAGCGAGGTACAGGATTCCCTTTTATAAATTAATTCCAGAGGCCAAAATACAAGGTATAGATGGAATAGAGGTTTGGTATGATTATGAACTTAATGAAGTATGGAATCCTAGTTTATTTGTATGTTCAGAAATAGATAAATTAGCAGATAAATATTCAATGCTAAAAACATGTGGAACAGATAGTCATGGACTTTCA
This sequence comes from Prochlorococcus sp. AG-355-J04, assembly GCA_003280885.1. Taxonomy (GTDB): domain Bacteria; phylum Cyanobacteriota; class Cyanobacteriia; order PCC-6307; family Cyanobiaceae; genus Prochlorococcus_A. Next base: position 21,385 of record QCDN01000008.1, read on the forward strand.
CTATTAGGCAGATAATTCAGAATTCGTTTTTTTCAATTTTTGATTCAGTATTAATAATTATGTTCTTTAAATTTTCAATGACATCAGAAGAACAATTATTCCACATTTTTCTATTGACAATTTCAAGAAATCTTTGTGCAATATCTCTTAAAGCCCATGGATTATTTTCTAGAAAAAAATTCCTAAGATCCCGATCACATAACCAAGATTTATAAACTTCCTCATAACACCAATCTGACACTACTTCAGTAGAAGCATCAAAAGCATATAAGTAATCTAGTGTCGCTGAAAATTCAAACGCTCCTTTATAGCCATTATCCTTCATTCCATTTATCCATTTAGGATTAAGTATTCTTGATATAACAACTTTATTAATTTCATCTTGTAATTTTGAAATTTTAGATAATCCAAATTTAGATAAATCACCATGATACATTTCAGGTAATTTACCGCTCAATTTTTTTACTGCTGAAGATAAACCACCCTGAAACTGATAATAGTCATCAGAATCTAAAATATCATGTTCCTTATTATCTTGGTTATGAACAACTAACTGCACATTTTTGAGAGCATTTTCTAATGATTTTTTATCCTCTATAGGTTCAAGATTATCACTATAAATCCACTTACTCCAATTAAGAAAAGATTCTCCAAAATCATCTATATTTTCCCAATAAGAATTTGAAATTAGTTCTTGTAGACCAGCTCCATATGAACCTGGTGCAGATCCAAATATACGATTAATTGGATCACCATCCTTTAATGCTCCAGCAAGAGGGTTAAATTTATCATTCTCATTAAGATTAGAAATTAGATTTATTGCTTTATAAGTTAATTTAACTAACTGAGGAAATGCATCCCTAAACATTCCCGAAATCCTTAATGTAACATCTACTCTTGGCCTATCGAGAACACATAAAGGGATAACTTCTAAGTCAACTACTCTTCTTGAGGGCCCATCCCAAATAGGTTGTACGCCTAATAAATACAATATTTGACAAATGTCTTCTCCACGATTTCGCATGGTGGATGTTGCCCATACAGATATTGCTATATTTTTTAAATCTTCTCCATTTTCTTGTTTATATAAATCAATAATTTGAGATGCAGATTTACAACCAACACTCCATGCTGATTCAGTTGGTAGTCCTCTCGCATCTACTGAAAAGAAATTTTTACCCGTGGGTAAAGCTTCAGTTTTACCTCTCGTAGGGGCTCCTGATGGACCACTTTTTACATATTTGCCATTTAATGAATTAATGAATGATAATTTTTCATTATATGAAGAATTAATTATTGGATTAAGTATCTCATTTTTTAATAATAAAAAATAATTACTATGTTTTTTATCATTAAAGAAATAATCTATTATTTTCTGATTTTTATATTTGTCTAAATATTTTATATTGGTTTTCTTTTTGTAAAAAAACAAATATATAATATATTTTGCTTGTTGTTCCAAAAACTCAATAGCCATTCTAAAATTTAAAATTTTTTTGTTTGAAAACCTCAATAATATTTTTTTATCCTTTTCAGTTAACTTTTGATCATATTTATTTGTCCAAGGATTAAAATTTAGGTTTAAATTTTTCGCAATATATTGAACAATACCAATTCGGTTGGCATTTGGTACTCTAGCAATACACAAGAATAAATTTATTTCATTAATATCATTCTGCCTATTGCCAAATACATGCAAGCCTGTTCTGATTTGAGATTCTTTAATTTTGCAAAGAAAGGAATCAATTTCTTCAATTTGAATATTTTTATTCTTTAAAGTAATTTCACTAAAATCTTTTTTAATTAAATCAAAAATGGATTTTTCTATTATCTCAATACGATTAGAATTTAATAATTTTGCTTCAAAATATTCGTCTAAATAATTTTCTAATATAGAATATTTTCCATATAATTCTGACCTATCCAAAGGAGGGGTTAAATGATCAATAATTGTGGCAGCAGTTCTTCTTTTAGCTTGCGATCCTTCTCCAGGATCATTTACGATAAAGGGATATATGTTAGGTATAGCTGGACATATAATATTTGGAAAACATTTATTACTGAGACCTATAGATTTGCCAGGTAACCATTCAATAGTCCCATGTTTACCAATATGGCATATAGCATTTGCATTAAAAACTTTTTCAATCCAAAAATATTGTGCTAAATATCTATGGGGAGGTGGAAGATCAGGAGAATGAATATCTCTATCAGTGTAAGTATCATAACCTCGTTGAGGTTGAATCAATAATGTTATTTTTCCAAATCTAAGACCATTTATTGAGAACCCTTCATTATCTAGATCGATCGCATCAGATGGTTTACCCCAACGATTAACAATAATATTTTTTGGATCTTGTTCTAAACAATTCCAATATTTTAAATATTCACTAAGTGGTAAGTAATCTAATGGTTTATTATTTTGAGATTCAATATCATTAGTTCTAGTTTTTATAAGCATTGACATTAATTCCGAAGAGTCTTGAGGATAATTACAAGATCCAAGGTCATAACCTTCTTCTTTTAACCAATTAAGAATATTAATTATTGAAGATGGTGTATTTAGACCAACTCCATTACCGATTCTTCCATTCTTTACTGGATAATTGCTTATTACTAAACAAATTCTTTTATCAAAATTATTAAGTTTTTGAAGTTTCACATAATTTGTTGCAAATTTTGAAATCCATTCAATCCCTACTTGATCAGCTTTGTAACTAGTTATTTCACTGTAAAGTGTATTTTTTTTTGAAATTATTTCTTTAAATGCAGCAGGACAGGTAGTAATTCTTCCATCAAATTCGGGAATAATTATTTGCATTAATAAATCAGATGAAATCATTCCAATGGACGAGTTTAACCAATTTTTTTTTGAAATATTAGAAGAGAGAAGCTGTAATATTGGGATATTAAGAGAAGTAAAAATATTTGTAGAATTTTCAATTAAATCATTATTTTTGATTTGAGATGAAGAAAATGAAGTTGTGGTAATTATTATTTTAATATCTTCTTTTTTAAAAATTTCTACTAATTTTTTTTGAATAATTTGATCTTTTAGAGTTGAAATAAAAAATGTTTTAGGGGATAGTCCGCATTTTCTTAACTGCAAGTTAAGTTTTTCGTTTACTTCAATTTCATTAGCCAAAAAAAGCGATTTATAAGATATTATTCCTATTTTTTCTCCTTTTTCAATTTTCCAATCATATAAATAAGGATTTGCATAAAAAGAAATCTTCAAAAACTCATCAGGAATTAATTTTTCATCTTTTTTTAGGTAATTTAAACAATTAAGAAATTTTCTATAATTATCCAGACCTCCAGATCTTAGTAATTTAGAAATATTTAATGCTACATCTATATCTATACTACTTATTTCACATAAGGACAATTCCTGATCAAGGGTACCTGATAGGATTACTAACTTCCTTTTTTTATCAAATGCTTGCCAATTTAAAAGTTGTTCAATTCCATAGTTCCATGTACCTTTATCTCCAAATAATCGTAGTACGACAACTTTTGCATAATTAATTGTTTTTAATAGATAATTATCAATTTGAGCTGAGGAATTTAAATTAGAAATTTCTAAAGCTCTAATATTATTTTTTAATGAAGCAAATTCTTTTTCTAACAATAAGTTCGATAAGAGATTTAAATCAGCTTTGACACTTGTTATAAAAATAAAATCTGCAACAGGTTGCTCTATTAAATCATCCTTATTCTTTTCATTTCCTGCTATATTCAATATCCTGTGCATTTTTATATATAAATAGGGTTTAGAATACGTAAGTAGAATAAAACAATTTTACCTTAATTAAATAAATTAAATATGCATGAATTTCTTCCATACGCCTGGTTCGAAGGTAGATGTATTCCATTTAAAGAAGCAAAAATATCAATAGCCACTCATGCACTACATTATGGTACTGCTGCATTTGGAGGAATGAGAGCGATACCCAACCCTTCGAATAAAGAAGAATTCCTTTTGTTTAGAACCGATAAACACATAAAAAGATTATCTCAAAGTGCTAAATTACTCTTAAATGATATATCTGAAGAATATATTTTTAAAGCCTTAGAAGAAGTTATAAAAGTAAACAAGCCCAAAAACCCAATTTATATAAGACCATTTGTATATACAAGCGATTTAGGTATAGCTCCAAGGTTACACAATATTGAAACTGATTTCTTTATTTATTGTATTGAACTAGGAGATTATCTATCCCCAGATGGTGTTTCTTGTAGAATGAGTAGTTGGACGAGGCAAGAAGATAGATCTCTCCCATTGCGAGGAAAAATAAGTGGAGCTTATATTACTAGTTCATTAGCTAAAACAGAAGCTAGTTTATCGGGTTTTGATGAAGCCTTGCTATTAAATTCAAGTGGTAAGGTAAGCGAAGCTAGTGGAATGAATTTATTTATTGTAAGAAATGGAGACTTAATAACTCCTGGTGTTGATCAAGATATCCTTGAGGGGATTACTAGAGCTAGCGTAATTGAATTAGCAAAATCATTTGGAATAAATGTAATTGAAAGGCCTGTTGATAAAACAGAATTATTAATAGCAGATGAAGTTTTTCTAACTGGTACAGCAGCAAAAATTACACCAGTAAAAAAAATTGAATCAACTGAATTAAATGTAAAAAGACCAATAATGAATAAATTAAAAAGTAAGCTTATAGAAATAACAGAAGGTCGTTCTCAAGACTATGATAATTGGATAACAAGAATTTCTCTACAATAAATTAATTTTGATCAAAAAATGGAATCTTTCAGAACCTATCTAAATAGAGATGAAAAGCCATTAATAATTTTTGACGGAGGTACTGGAACATCTTTTCAAAACTTAAATCTTACTGCAGACGACTTTGGAGGAAAAGAATTAGAGGGTTGTAATGAAAACCTTGTTTTATCCTCACCAAAGGTAGTTGAAAAGGTTCATAATTCGTTCTTAGAAGCAGGTTGTCATGTTATAGAAACCAATACTTTTGGTGCCTCATCAATAGTTCTTGATGAATATGATATTGCCGATAAGGCATATGAGATTAACAAAAATGCTGCATTAATAGCAAAAAAGGCTGCTGCCAAATATTCATCAATTGATAAGCCAAGATTTGTTGCTGGTTCAATTGGTCCAACCACTAAATTACCCACATTAGGACATATAGATTTTGATGAATTAAAGCAATCATATAAAGAACAAATATATGGTCTTACAGATGGAGGAGTTGATCTTCTTTTAATTGAAACTTGTCAAGATGTATTGCAAATTAAATCTGCCTTATTAGCATCTAAAGAAGTGCTTGAAAGTAAAAATATAGATATAGCTATAATGGTATCTATAACAATGGAAACAACAGGTACTATGCTTGTTGGATCTGACATCGCCTCTGCATTAACAATATTAGAACCATTTAATATAGATATCCTTGGACTAAATTGTGCCACTGGTCCAGAACAAATGAAAGAACATATTAAATATTTGTCTGAGAATTCTCCTTTCGCTATAAGCTGTATTCCCAATGCAGGACTTCCTGAAAATATTGGTGGTGTAGCTCACTACAGATTAAAGCCAATAGAATTAAAGATGCAGTTAATGAATTTTATATATGACTTTAATGTTCAATTAATAGGTGGATGTTGTGGGACAACTCCTGAACATATTAGATATCTTTCTTTAATCCTCGATGAAATTATTGATAAAGAAAGCCATAACAAAAATGGTAAGAACAATTTAAGTGGTTATATTCCTTCTGCATCATCAATATATAATTCAGTACCGTACAAACAAGACAACTCTATTTTAATCGTAGGAGAAAGATTAAATGCAAGTGGATCTAAAAAGGTAAGGGAGTTGTTAAATAAAGACGATTGGGATGGACTAGTTTCAATTGCTAAGCAACAACAAAAAGAAAATGCACACGTTCTTGATGTGAATGTTGATTATGTGGGGAGAGACGGAGTGAAAGATATGAAAGAAATAACCTCAAGATTAGTTACCAATATAAATTTGCCATTAATGATTGACTCCACAGATTCTGACAAAATGGAAAGTGGATTAAAGTCAGCTGGTGGTAAATGTATCATAAATTCAACCAATTACGAAGACGGCAATGAAAGGTTTGATCAGGTTCTAAATTTAGCCTTGGGCTATGGATCAGGTCTTGTTATCGGTACAATTGATGAAGATGGAATGGCAAGGAATGCAGATAAAAAATATAAAATTGTAAAAAGAGCGATTAATAGAACCAGAGAATGTGGTTTGTCAGATTATGAGCTATTTTTTGATCCATTAGCCCTGCCAATATCTACCGGTATAGAAGAAGATAGATTAAACGCTAAAGAAACAATTACTGCTATATCAAAAATTCGTGATAATTTTCCTGAGATACATATCATACTGGGGATATCAAACATTAGTTTTGGTCTTTCTCCATTATCTAGAATTAATCTAAATTCAATATTTTTAGATGAATGCATTAAAGCAGGATTGGATTCTGCTATCATCGCACCAAATAAAATTTTGCCATTATCAAAAATTTCTGAACAAACCAAAAAGATTTGCTTAGATTTGATATATGACAAAAGAGAATTTGAAAATAATATTTGTATTTATGATCCATTAGTAGAATTAACAAAGGCTTTTCAAGATTTATCTATACAAGATTTCAAAAAAGCATCTTCAGAAAATAAAAACCTAACTTTGGAAGAAAGTCTAAAAAATCATATTATTGATGGAGAAAAAATAGGTTTAGAGGATCAATTAAATAAAGCTTTAAAAAAATATAAACCTCTTGAAATAATTAATACCTTTTTACTGGATGGGATGAAAGTTGTAGGAGATTTATTTGGTTCAGGTCAAATGCAATTGCCATTTGTACTCCAATCTGCTGAAACAATGAAATTCGCTGTTTCAATTTTAGAACCATATATGGAAACTGTAGATGAAAACATATCAAATGGAAAACTCTTAATTGCAACTGTCAAAGGCGATGTTCATGATATTGGAAAAAATTTGGTTGACATAATACTTACAAATAATGGTTATGACGTAATAAATCTTGGAATAAAGCAAGATGTTTCAGCAATTATAGATGCACAAAAAAAGCACAATGCTGATTGCATCGCTATGAGCGGATTACTTGTTAAATCAACCGCTTTTATGAAAGATAATTTAGAGGCTTTTAACAATGAGAATATAAGTGTACCAGTAATATTAGGAGGCGCAGCTTTAACCCCAAAATTTGTAAATGAGGACTGCAGCAAAATATATAAAGGGAAAATATTGTACGGAAAAGATGCGTTCACTGATCTTAAATTCATGAATGAATATATGGATAATAAAAAAAAGGGTAATTGGTCAAATACACAGGGGTTCATTAACAATGAGGGTATAAATATTAATTTAGCCTCATCAAAATCCAACTCTCAAGCTGTTAAAAAATCATTATCCATAGATAACGAGACTTCCAAATTAAATTTAAAAGAAAATTTTATAAGATCTAGATTTATAGATGAAGAAGAACCAATTCAAGCCCCTTTCTTGGGAACGAAAATCTTGAATGAAGTTGATATTGACTTAAATAAGTTAATTTTTTATTTAGATACAAAAGCTCTATTTAGCGGACAATGGCAAATAAAAAAAGGAAAAAACCAAAGCATAGATGAATACAATAACTATTTGGATTCATATGCTAAACCCTTGTTAGATAAATGGTTAGAGACAATTATAGAAAATAAACTTATTTCACCCAAAGCAGTTTATGGATATTTCAGATGCGGGAGAAAAGATAATAGTATTTTCTTATTTGATGATAATTCATTAAATAAAATTTCCCAATTTAATTTTCCAAGACAAAAATCTGGGAATAATTTATGCATAGCTGATTTTTATTGTGATTTGAAAAATGATAAACCGATAGATATTTTTCCTATGCAGGCAGTAACGATGGGAGATATTGCTAGTGAATACTCTCAAAAATTATTTAAAGAAGATAAATATAGCGATTATTTATTATTCCATGGACTTACAGTTCAATTAGCAGAAGCTCTAGCTGAATATGTCCATGCATTAATTCGTATTGAATGTGGTTTTATAACTGAAGAACCAGACAAAAATAGAGAAATACTAGCTCAAAAATATAGAGGGGCTAGATATTCTTTTGGTTATCCTGCATGTCCAAAAGTATCTGATTCAAACATACAATTATCATTATTGGATGCAAAAAGAATAAAATTGACCATGGATGAATCTGAACAACTTCATCCAGAACAAAGTACTACAGCTATCATTTCACTACACTCAAAAGCTAAATATTTCAGCGCTTAAGCTAAATCTTTAGTTATTTTCTAAGTATTCAATAATTTCTTCCTGTAGTTCTTCCATCGTTTCATTATCACCTAGATCAAGCCCCTCACCCGCCGCGTCCTGTGTTAACTCAAGATAATATGAAGCACCATCACTAGATAAAAATTCTAATGCGGAAGTTTCATCACTATCTTTAAAAGCTTCATAAAGAGCTTTAAATGCTATGTTTTCAGTAAAGTCCCAATCCATAATGAAAAAAACCTTATTAGAATTATTACCTCCTTACCCCCCATACTCGTCAACCTTTTTTAAAGAAATGTTGGTGTTTTATTATTATTAAAAAAATCTATGACCATAAATAATCAAGATCAATTGAATGTCCTAGGAGAAACAATTGAGGTTTGTAGTTGCTCACCTATGACAGGCTGGTTCAGAGATGGATTTTGCAACTATGACATAAATGATGGAGGGAATCATTCCATATGTTGTGTAATGGATGATAATTTCCTGAAATATAGTAAATCACAAGGTAATGATTTAATAACTCCTATGCCTATTTATTCCTTCCCAGGACTAAAGGATGGTGATCATTGGTGTATTTGTCTTGATAGGTGGAAGCAAGCATTATTAGACGGTTTAGCACCAAAAGTTATATTAGAATCAACGAATATAGTTGTCCTAGAATCAGTACCTCTGGAAAAATTGAAAGAATATCAATTTAATAAAAAGTAATTACAATTTTATTATTTTTTTTAAAATGATTATGATAATTTTTTTTAAATGAGTTTAGAAATATATTGGAAAAAAGCACTAGAGCAAACTCGATTATCAATTGATGATGAATCATTATATCCTCTTAAAACGGATATTATTACAAGAGATTTATATGAAAAAGATGACTTCATAATTAGGAAACTCGATACTTCAAAATTTTCTAAAAAAAAAATTTATGGTCCTAAGCAGAATCCATTTTGTCCTTGGGAAAAGATACTAGAAATTGATAAAATTGGTGAAAATCATCAACTAATATTAAACAAGTACCCTGTACAAAAAGGTCATATTTTACTAATTACAAATGAATGGAAACCTCAAAATGGATGGTTAGATATTAAAGATTGGAATGCGATCCAACAAGTTAATAAAGATACTAGTGGATTATGGTTTTTCAATAGTTCTCCAATTGCGGGTGCAAGTCAACCTCACAGGCATTTTCAACTTCTGCGAAGATCTAAAGGTGAGATATCATGCCCTAGAGAAAAGTGGTTTTTAGAAATGAACTCATATCAAGATATAAATAGTAAGCTTAATAAAAATATTATTGTTTCCAAATTTAATTTTTTAGAAAATACATCATCTCTTTTTGAATTTTATTTAGAATTATGCAAGAAATTAGGACTTGGGGACCCTATTAGTGATAAGAAACCGATACATCCTTACAATATTTTAATAACTAATAAATGGATCGCTATTATAAAAAGGAAAAATGATAATAAACATGGTTTTAGTATTAACGGTTTGGGTTTTGCAGGATATCTATTAGTAACTGAAAAATCAAATATTAATTATTTAAAAAAATTTGGCCCTGAAAAACTTCTAGAAAGTTTTGTTTGAATACTAATTAGTTACTTCAACTTCTTTATCCCTGCTTATTTGACTTTCTAGGACTTCTATAGATGCGGTTACAGAGGCGATTTTCCGTTCAAGTGAATCCTTAATATAATTGAGCATATCTAATTTCTTTTGTTGATAAAAACTCTTTTTTTCTTTAGATGACTTGAAATAACAATTAAACATTTTTGTTTTATTATAAAAAGATACTTAATTGACTTGTGACATGAAATTAAATTGGTTTTAATTTAAAAACAATATTCCATATGGACTTTCATTTATTTTTGAATAAAATTAAATAAATTCCCTAATATCAAATAAAAATATTATTGAATATTCCTGAAAATTCAAATACAAAAAGAATTTCAATTGATTTACCTGAGGAACTAATTACCAGGTTTGATCAATTACGAAAAGAGTGGGGATTTAGAGCAAGAGGACCTGTAATAGAAAAGATACTTAAAGAACTTCTTCAAGAAGATGATTTACTACCTAAGAACCAACAGCAAGAAATAGACTTTAACGAGAAGAATAATAATAAAAATTTAAATATTGATGAAGATACTGCATTGGTATTAATTAAATCAGACGTTAAAAAAGAAGTTAATGAGATATCATTGAATAAAAAAATTTCAAATAACAATCAATATAAAGAAAAAGCCAACTTAAATATAAGCCTTCCCAATTTTGTTGAAAAAAAAGTAAAGAATCTAAGAAGAAGTATTAATAGTGAAAAATTAAAGGAGAGCATTAATGATATTCAAATTAATACAATTAAAGAAAATGAATTAATAAAATGTCGAATTGAGTTAATTAGTCATTGGAAAGCCTTATATGGATCAGTTCCTAATGATCATGTAGTAGAAGCTTCTATGGATTGGTTTGGAAGGGATATATGGCCAAATCTTGATGGAACTGAAAACTTACCCTTTACGTGGACTGCAGCCAATAAATTAATGTCTGAATTATGCCCATTTTGGATAAAGAAAAATCCATCCCTTGAAATTGTTTTATTAATGATTGGTGTTTTAGAAGACCCTTTTGCTACATCAGATCTAATTAATAGGATACCAACCCTTATGAGAAGGTTTGTAAGCAGATTTAAGCGAAATAACAGATCAAATTCATTTGAAACTTTGGACTCAACAATGACAGTACATGGGGCACTTAAATTATTGAATTTATCAACATCAGCAGGTTCATCTCATACGTTGCGTAAAATTAGGGAGGCCTATAAATCCATAGCCCTAGAGACGCATCCAGATGCTGGAGGATCAACAGATCAAATGAGAAAATTAAATGAAGCTTATCAATTGCTAAAAAATCTATATAGAAATTAGTATACTAATTCTTACATAAGACTAACTATAAGTCTAATTAATAGTCTAATATAAGATTAATGCAAAAAAATTGCTGATCTTTATTAATCTATTTATAGGAATGCTAATTATGTATAAACGAAAGCATATATTATAATATAAAATATTATTGTATAATATTTCTTAAATGAGACTAATTATTAGTCTATTATATAGTCTTATAATAGACAAGCAAGATAACGAAATTATTCAATTTGAATAAACCATGCCCAAGCTACTTAATCACTGTGAAAAATCAAAATTGAATAATAAATAAGGAGCATCATGTCCTTTCAATGTCCAGGAAAATATTAAGGGCTATAAAGTATTGCTATAAAAGCCTTTTTTGTCTATCCGTACTGCCTTAAAGACAGTACTACTTATTTTGAAGCTTTTGCATAGCAGTTTGTTTATCAATGCTAGGGACATCGCTTAATCCATTTGCGTCAAACCAAGGAGCACTTGCCCAATCAAACCCTTTACCAAAAGTGTTATCAGGTGCAGTTATGTACCAATGACAAGAACTGTCGGGGACATCAACAGCGCATTTTGACCAATCATCTGACCACTGAGGAACTTGTACCCAAAGCAATGATGATAGTAATAGAGATAACAAATTAATCATGATACTTATAATACAGCATTAATTAGATTTATAGGATTATTACTTATCTTATATAAGAATTATATTTAGACTATTTTAAAGTCTTATATAAGATTAACGATACAATTAATTCCTCAATTTAGTATTAAAACATTTTTCAACATTAGAAATGATATTTGAATGTATTGATTTAATGTCCGAGTCCAATAATGTTTTCTCTTTATCTCTATAAGATAATCTAAATGTATAACTTATATGATCATCTCCAAATTTAGTATCTTCAAAAACATCAATTAAATTTACATCCTCTAAGAGATTTTTTCCTGTTTTTCTTATCTGTGATATTATTTCACTAATTAAAAATTTCTTACTAAAAACAAAATTTATATCCCTTTCCATTTTCGGAACAATTGGGTATTGCTTATAAATTGGAATCCATTTATTTTTTCTTGTACTAGCTCCCAAGAGGTTATAAACATTTATGCTAAATAAATATACTTTTTTTAATGACTTCTTTTCTAATATTAGTTTGGGATGTATTTCACCAAAATAACCTGCATCTTTCCCTTCAATAAATAATTTTGCGGTTCTTCCTGGATGAAGAAAATCAATTGAATCATTTGGTTTATCCTCAATTTTTATATTCAAAGATGATAAAGCCTCCTTTAACTTTCCTCTTGCCTGGTAATAATTAAGATCGTTATTCTTATCCGAATTTAACCATTTTCCAAATTGTCTATTTCCATAAATCGCACCATTCAGAACTTCTTGTTGAATTAACTCAGTTTTCTTTTGAAAAACATTTCCAATTTCAAATATATAACAACTTGCTTGTCCAGCCTTTATGTTACGGTTCACTATCTCCAAATGTTCTTTCCAAATATTATCTCTTAGACAACTAGTTTCTAATAACAAAGGATTAGAAATCTTTATAAGTTTTTCATTATCTTCAGGAACAAGAGAGTAGCTTAGTACCTCGTTAAAACCATTTTCTGTGAAACCATTTTTTAATTTTCTCAATGCCAACTGTTCTGATGACAATTTTCCGGGCTTAATTGGATTCGGAAGGTTTAAGTCGAATCTGTCATACCCTATTAATCTCGCAATTTCTTCAATTAAATCTATTTCTCTTATTAAATCATGTGATCTATTTGGAATTACTGTTACATCCCAGCCATATTCTTTATTCTTTAAGGTACAACCTATGAGTGTTAATTTATCAACTATTTCATTATCAGATAAATTTCTTTTTTCAAATTGATCGTTAATTATTAATGGACCTAGAATTTTATGTATTCGATTTCTACGTAATTTAATAAATATATCCTCATCAATTTTTAAACTGGAAGTATTGATAATTGGTGAATTAATAGAAAAATATTCTTCTAAAAGATTAATTGCCCTTGTTACTGCACTTATTGTATTTTTTGATGAAATCCCTTTTTCATACCTGCTGCTAGATTCTGTTCTTATTCCAACAGCCTTTGAAGATTTTCTTATAGTAACTGGATTAAAAACAGCACCTTCAAGGTAAATAGAAGACGTAGTATTGCTTACAGAAGTCTCTAAACCACCAATAACACCAGCAATAGCAACAGGTTTATCGCCACAAGTAACTACTGTAATATTTTCATTTAATTCATATTTCTTACCATCTAAACAAACAAGGCTTTCGTTATCCTTGGCTTTTCGTACAGAAAAGTCTTCCGGAGAAACCTGCTTACCAATTAAGTTAGATAGTTTTTCTTTGTCAAACGCATGCAAAGGTTGTCCTTGTTCTAAAAGAATATAGTTTGTAAAATCTACCAGAAGATTAATCGACTTTATACCTGATTTTTCAATACGGTCTTTAAGCCATTTTGGGGATAATTTATCTCCATTTACTCCGTCAATGCAGCTTATTGTATATATGCAATTAGAATTTATAGCCTCATGACAAAGCTTAATTCCCTTAAGTAAAAGAATATTGTATTTATGATTTAATTCTGGAAAATTTAATGTGGATTCTAAAAGGGCAGAAATTTCGCGGGCTATACCTATAACAGACATTCCATCAGGTCTATTAGCTGTAATGGCTAAATCATATATGAAATCATTTAATTGAAGTAAGTCAGACCCAGGAGTGCCCAATTCATGTTTTAAGGCTAAATCTTCATCAATAATTTCTATCCCTTCGCTAGAGTCTTCTAATCCAAGCTCCTGTAGAGAGCATATCATTCCTTCACTCATTACACCTCTAATTTCACTTCTTTTAATAGTTAAATCAACTGCATTTAATTTCGCGCCGACAGTAGCAACATAAACATAAATATTTGGTTTAATATTGCTCGCACCGCAGATAATTTGTAAATTCTTTGAAGTACCAATATCGACTTGGCAAATTGAAAGTTTGTCAGATCCTTCGTGTTTTAAAACAGATAATACCTTACCTAAAACAACACCATTTACATTTTTTGAACAATCTTCTAATGATTCAACCTCAAATCCCCCAATAGACAATTTCTCAGAGAGTTCTTCAGGAGGAGAAGTAATTTCTACTAAATTTTTTAACCAATTTTGAGAAACTTTCATATATATTTTTTAATCAATGATGATAAATGAAATGAGTATATCTTCAAAAAAGTTTGTTGAAGATGTACAATAGAAAATTATACAATAGAGTATTAATCAAAATGGCCAAAAAAGGGACAAGAGTTGTAGTGACCCTGGAATGTACTGAAGCTAGGACAAGCACAGATCCTAAGAGATCAAATGGTGTCTCAAGATATACTACTGAAAAGAACCGCAGAAATACAACTGAAAGATTGGAACTAAAAAAGTTTAATCCTCATTTAAACAGAATGACAATTCACAAAGAAATAAAGTAATCAAATCAAATCAAATTAAATCATGCCTAATTCAATTTTTAAAAAACAATTATCACCTATCAAACCTGGAGATCCCATTGACTATAAGGATGTAGAACTACTAAAAAAATTTATAACTGAGAGGGGTAAAATCCTACCAAGAAGGATGACAGGTTTAACCTCCAAGCAACAAAGAGATCTTACATTAGCTGTAAAAAGAGCCAGAATTGTAGCTCTTTTACCCTTCGTAAATCCTGAAGGATAATTTCATATTGAATATAGTTGGCACTATAATTAATATCTCAAATATTTGAAAGATTTAACTAACTTAAAAACATATATTATTGACTCTGATGATCCCCATGAGGTTGATGACGCTATTTCATTAGAAATAAAAGAAAGAAATAAAAAAACCTTATGGATTCATATAAGTAATCCATGCAAACTCTTTTTGCATGACTCAAATGTTGATTTAGATGCAAGAAAAAGAAATAGCAGTTTATATTTAATTGATCAATATGTCCCAATGCTACCTAAAGATATTCTTGAGAAGGCAAATCTAGCTCAAAATAAAATTTCTGAAACCATTAGTGCAGCAATAGAATTCAATGACGATGGATCAATAAATAAATATGAAATAACTGAAGCAATAATTAAACCAAAATATCAATTAACATATGAAGATGCAAATGAAATACTAGAATTAGAACCTAGAGAAGAAATAGAATTAATTGAGATTAAAAATTTATTAGAAAAAAGTATTACATTCAGAAAGAAACAAGGAGCAATTATTTTTGAAAGTCCTAATAGTAAAATAAAATTATATAAGCATAAGGTTGTATTAAATAAATTAGAAAAAACAATATCACAAATTATAGTTGCAGAATCAATGATATTAATGGGTTATGTAACAAGTTTATTTATAAATAAATACAATTTAGCAGCTGCATATAGGATTCAAAAATTAAATTGTAATCCATCTGAAATCCTTAGTAGATACAATGATAGTGATATTAAATATATAATTCTAAAACAATATATGGGAAAAAG